>JAFGTK010000129.1 GCA_016934135.1 Deltaproteobacteria bacterium
AGGAGGTGGATCTTCTCGTGTGCGAGCAGACCGAAATCGGCTATAAGGCCATCATAAACAACACCCACGGAGGTATACTCTATAAGAACGAGGTGTTTGAACACCTGGAGCCGGGCCGGCACATCAAAGGTTTCATTAAAAAGCTGAGGGATGACGGAAAGATCGATCTCAGCCTGCAGAAGTCCGGGTATGAAAAGGTTGATGATCTCACCTCGAGGATTATTCATATACTCAAGGAGCGACGCGGATTTATTCCAGTAACCGATAAGAGCTCGCCGGAAGTTATTTATGACTTGTTCGGGGTAAGCAAGAAGACGTACAAGAAGGCCGTAGGAGCCCTGTACAAGAAACGGATTATTACTCTTGAGGAAGACGGCATACGGCTGAACCAAGAAAGGACAGGATAACCATGAAGGAAAAAACAAAGATCGGGATTATCATCTGCGACCGCTATCGCAGGTGCGCAGGCGGAAAGTGCTTCAGGGCATTGAAAAACAGAGAAGGCGCATTCAGCAGATACGAAGGTGAAGAAGTTGAGGTCGTCGGCTATACTACCTGTGACGGGTGTCCGGGCGGGAATATCGAATATGCCGTGGATGAGATGAAACGTAACGGTGCAGAAGTGATACATCTGGCCACGGGGTTTATTGTGGGGTATCCGCCCTGTGAGCATCTTACGTATTTCCATGATTTCATCCAGTCGAGATACGGCATCGAGGTGGTGTACGGCACACATCCGATCCCGCAGAAGTACCTCGACATGCACAATCAGTTGAAGACATGGAATGACGATGCCTGGCAGAAGATTATTGAGCCGACCCTGACAGAGGTGGAGACCAGGTTGTCCTATGATTAGCAGGCCGGTACAGCAATAGCGGCCAAGAGGCGTATATGATGAATTCATTCCCTGGTTTTCCCGAAGATCTGTTCGGGTTTCTGCAGGATCTTTCCAGGAACAACAACCGAGAGTGGTTCACCGCGAATAAAGACCGGTATCTGGGGTCAGTCGTTTCACCGGTATGTGATTTTATCCTGGCAATGGGCCAGCGGCTGCATACAATCAGCGACAGCTTTGTGGCGGATCCGCGTCCCAATGGAGGGTCCATGTTCCGGATCTACCGGGACACCCGGTTCTCCAGGGACAAACGGCCATACAAGGAGAACGTGGGCTGCCAGTTCCGTCATGTTGCAGGAAAGACCGCACATGCACCGGGCTTTTACGTTCACCTTCAGCCCGGTGAAGTATTTGTCGGCGGCGGGATCTGGATGCCGCCCAGCCCGGTGCTGGAAAAGATCCGTGAAACCATTGTCGGGCGCCCTGCCGAGTGGAAAAAGGTGCTGGGGAGTGTACAGGACAGGGAAGGTATATACAGCATGGAAGGAGAACAACTGAAGCGACCCCCCAGGGGATATGATGCCGACCACAGGTTTATTGAAGACATAAAGCGCAAGTCCTTTTTCGTGATGCGTGACGTGAATCCATCGCTGGTGATCACGCCTGAATTCATAGATGTGACGGAAGAGGCATTCATACGTGCCGCATCCCTGGTGAAATTCATTACCCGCTCATTGGGGCTGTCGTTCTGATTCGTTATGCACAGGAATGACTACAGCAGCGGGATGTGACACGGTAAGGAGGAAGATGAGAAGATGGAAGACGTAAAAGCGTATGTGGTGGAACTGGAGAGTGTGCAGAAGAACAGGGTCGAAGCGGGCGTCAAGACATCCATCCAGGTTCTGATCAGCCCGGAGACCGCACCTAATTTTGCCATGAGATGCTTCACCATAGAGCCCGGCGGCGGTATGCCGAACCACACCAACACGGTTGAGCACGAGCAGTATGTACTGGGAGGTTCTGCCGAGGTCGGGATCGGCCCTGAGGTGTACCGGGTGAAAAAGGGCGATGTCGTGTTTATCCCTGCCGGGGTGCCGCACTGGTATAAGAACGAGGGGGATGAGGCATTCCGCTTTCTGTGTCTTGTGCCCAATCAGCCGGACACAATCGAGATGATAGGGGATCGCTGAAGATCCCTGTTGTACTCTGAGGGCAAAGGCTGCCGGACGAGAACTGATGATTCGATAAAGGGTTTTTGTATGGGAAACAATAGATGGCGTCTTGAGGGCAGGCGTGCCCTTATTACCGGCGGAACAAAGGGTATCGGGTTTGCTGTCGCCGATGAAATTCTTCATCTGGGAGGCGAGGTTCATATAGCGGCAAGGAGTGCACAGGATGTTGACCAATGCCTTGCCTCCTGGCACAACAAGGGTTTTCAGGCCTTCGGGTCCGCTGTAGATATCTCCGGTACACCGGGGAGGGAGGCTCTCCTTGAAGATATTAAACAGCGCTGGGACAGGCTGGATATCGTGGTGAACAATGTGGGGACCAACATACGAAAGAAGGCTGTCGACTATACTGCACGAGAATACGAGACGATTATCAGCACGAATATGAATGCAACCTTCGACATGTGCCTCAGAACGTATCCGCTGCTCAAGAAGTCTGATGCCGGGGCCGTGGTGAATATTCTCTCTGTTGCAGGACTGACGCACCTGCGTACAGGAGCGCCGTACGGCATGACCAAGGCCGCTGTTCATCAGCTCACCAGGAATCTCGCCGTGGAATGGGCAGGAGACGGCATCCGCGTGAATGCAGTGGCACCCTGGTACACGAAGACCCCCCTTGTGGAGAAACTGCTGGAAGACAAAGACTATGTGGCAGCCATTGTGAGCCGCACCCCTGCTGGCAGGATCGCCGAACCCGAGGAGGTTGCCTGCGTTGCCGCCTTCCTCTGCATGCAGGCCTCATCGTATGTGACCGGACAGTGTATCGCTGTTGACGGCGGTTTTACCGTCAATGGCTTTTAGCTATTGTGCAAAGAGATGGGTGAATGGTCTGTTTACATCATCCGCTGTGATGAGAGGTTTCTGTACACGGGCATCACGACCGATGTGGCCAGAAGAGTAGGCGAGCACAGCTCAGGCGACAGGAAAGCGGCAAAATACACCAGGACCTTTTCTTCCATTGCGCTGGTATACGAAGTGCTTATAGGCAGCAGGAGCCAGGCTGCGAAGATAGAATACCGGATCAAGAAACTCCCCAGGCAGAAAAAGGAGAATATTATCTTGCGATGTTTAGGCAGAGAAGAACTCCTGGAGTTCGTCAATGTCGATCAAGAAACAAAGTGAGGAAGAAGACATGTCAGAGGTCATGGCCGGGTACGACAGTGCGCGCCGGGCTGTAAAGACGGCCTTCAACCCGGACCTCAAGCTTTCTCCACCCGGTGATCATATGCCGGACATGTCAGCCGGTATCGCCGTGAAACAGGCTTTTTCTGGAAGCGGAAGGAGTCGAATGCAGCGGGAACGGGCTTGTGAAAACAGAGAAGGTCTTTTACTGAAGAGCTCAATGTGTTAGATGCACACACGTACTACTTATTAAAGACAGGAGAATAACATGAGCGCAAAGATTCTGGATGGTAAGGTGTTGGCCCAGCAGCTGGAGCAGGAACTTGCAGGCCGGGTTGAGGCCATAAAGGCGAAGAAGGCCGGCCGCAGTCCCATTCTGGCAACCATTCTGGTTGGTGACGATCCTGCCTCGGAAACCTATGTCAGGATGAAAGGCAATGCGTGTTCCCGTGTAGGGATGGAATCCTTGAAGGTTCTTCTTCCCCAGGAGACCACAACCGAAGAACTCCTTGCCGAGATCGACAGGCTGAATGCAGACCCGTATGTGAACGGGATCCTGCTGCAGCATCCTGTTCCTTCTCAGATCAACGAGCGAGACTGCTTCGATCGTATCAGCATAAGTAAGGATGTGGACGGGGTAACGAGCCACGGATTCGGACGAATGGCAATGGGTGAGAGGGCATACGGCAGCGCAACCCCGGCAGGGATCATCCGGATGCTGGATCATTACAACATACCGGTCAAGGGCAGGAACGCTGTTGTTGTGGGACGTTCACCCATACTGGGCAAGCCCATGGCCATGATGCTGCTGAATCTCCATGCGACCGTAACCATCTGCCACTCCAGGACACAGGATCTGCCGGGCATTGTCCGTCAGGCGGATATCGTAGTGGGGGCTGTGGGAATACCCGAGTTTATAAAGGGAGACTGGATCAGGGACGGCGCCGTGGTCATAGATGCAGGATATCATCCGGGCGGCATCGGGGATATTGAACTGTCCGCAGTGGTTGATAAGTGCTCGGCATATACCCCTGTTCCCGGAGGAGTAGGGCCCATGACCATTGCCACCCTGATCGCCCAGACGGTTGAAGCAGCGGAGAGCATGGGCTGAAACAGGCCTGCAGGCCGGAGGGAAGCACCATGTTTGCCTGCTGTGGCAAGGCGTCAACCCTGATGGATTTTCAGGAGGAAGCATGAGAAAATTTCTGGTTTTTGCGTTATGGATTGCGTGTTTTCAGACCCTGAGTGCATGCTCGCACCTTGTTCAGAATCGTCCCTGTGAAGACACATTGCAGCTGCCCAGGATTGCCGAATCCTTTGACAATGTGCCAATTTCATACGATCAATCAGGCGACGGAGAGGTTGCCCTCGTGTTTATCCATGGCTGGAGCTGCGACAGCCGGTACTGGCGCAGGCAGGTTCCCTTCTTTGCCGGGACCTGCCGGGTGATTACACTTGACCTTGCGGGCCACGGGCATTCCGGGCTTGGCAGGCAGCGTTATACCATGAAGTCGTTCGGCCGTGACGTTCAGGCGGTTGTGGATGCTGTTCAGGCCAATAAGATCATCCTGATCGGTCATTCCATGGGGGGCGCGGTCATGGCCGAAGCCGCACGCCTGATGCCTGATAAGGTCATGGGTCTTGTAGGTGTCGATACCCTGGATAATGTGGAGTACCCGCTGAAGCCAGAAGAACTGGAGCAGATGGTCAGGCCGTTTGAGAGGGATTTTCCGGCACAGGTACGGCAATTTGTAGGCGAAATGTTTGTCCCGGGGACAGACCCTGCGCTGGCGCAGTGGATTGCCGGCGACATGGCCGCGGCACCGCAACAGGCTGCGATCGGCGCCTTTAGAGAATATCTGACTCAGTATGTGACCGGTGAAGCCGCGACAATGTTTGAAGAAATACACGTTCCCGTCTTCTGTATAAATTGCGGCCTGTGGCCTGTTGATGCAGAGGCCAACCGCAGGCATATGGCACAGTTCGACTACACGGTCATGAAGGATACAGGTCACTTTCTCATGCTGGAGAAATCCGACGAATTTAATAAATCGCTGGAGGAAATCATCCGTAACATCGTCTCGTCGCGACATGGCATTTAAAAAAGACCCTTAGCCCTTAAGTGTGGATTGTTGTGTAACATACACTGGTAAGGCGGTTCGGCAGAGGATTCACTGGAGGGATTGTCCCGTTATTGTTCAGGGCTTGCCCTGAGGTTCCTGCCATGTATTATGGTCTACAAGGAGGTGCTATGAAGATCGGTTTTATCGGTTTCGGAATCATGGGCAGCGCCATGGCTGCCAATCTGGCAAAAGAAGGCTACCATTTACTGGTGCACAACAGGACAAAAGATAAGGTTGAACCGCTTCTGAAGAATAATGTCGCCTGGAAGGGGAGCCCTGCCGAGCTTGCTGCAGAGGTGGACATCGTATTCACCATGCTCTCCACACCCGAGGTGGTCTATGATATCTCCTGCGGAGAAGACGGATTTCTTGCCGCCATTAAGCCCGGCAGTATCTGGGTGGACTGCAGTACCGTCAATCCATCATTCTCGTCTCAGATGGCCCAGCGCTGCCGGGAACACGCAGTGGGTTTCCTGGACGCCCCGGTCTCAGGCTCCAAGATACCTGCCGAGCGAGGAGAACTCCTGTTCCTGGTGGGAGGAGCTGAGGACCATGTCACGGGCTGTGCTCCATACTTCCATGTGATGGGCAAAAAGTATGTCCATGTGGGAGGAAACGGCATGGGCTCCGCCATGAAGATGGTGATCAACCTGATCCTCGGCGAGGCTATGTTCGCTTTTTCCGAAGGCATGGTTCTGGGCGAAGCCCTGGGCATCTCTCAGCACATGCTCTTTGATGTGCTGCTTGGATCTCCCGTTGTAGCGCCGCTGATGGCCCTGAAGAGGGAGAAAATGGAGAAGGGGAACTACAGCCCCGAATTCCCGCTGCAGTGGGTGCAGAAAGACCTGCACCTCGCTGCTCAGACAGCCTTTGAACAGGGAGTATCGCTGCCCGGGGTGAATGTCGTCAAGGAAATATACGCCCTGGCCAAGAGACGCGGGTTTGCCCAGAGCGACCTCAGTGCGATATATAAGTTTCTCAAGGAACAATCAGGCCCGTCATGATGTAATCTCGCAGGAGATTTTTTTATAACCCTGCGCCACAGGATTTCAGATTCAAACGAGGAGGTATACATGTTCCAGAAAATGGATGATAACGGATATATCCCGGCACTTGAAGGGATCGAGCGCAAGACACTGGTGTACGGAGATAAGACATTGCTGAGCGAATTCAGGCTGAAAGGGGGCAGTACACTGCCCGGGCATGCCCACCCGTACGAGCAGACAGGATACCTGGTATCGGGCCGGATGCAGCTTTCCATAGGCGAGAAGACATTTGATACAGGACCGGGAGACAGCTGGTGCATACCGGCTGATATGGAACACGGCGCAGTTATCCTGGAGGATGCAGTGGCCATCGAGGTCTTTTCTCCCCTCAGACAGGACTATATGCCTGCATAAGACAAGAATATCCGACAGGCTGCAGGTATGGACAGCCTGGAACAGAAGGTTTTTTCATGAATATGATGGAATGAGTGCAGTGATGTGTGAAAAAAGATATGTGAAAACCCGCCTCATGTACTGCGCAGCATCGGTGCTGGTGGTTATCTTGTGCACAAGTGATCTTTTGTGGACTACCCCGGCATGTTCTCAGGATCAGCCGCAGAAAATTGTGCGCAATACCACCGGGCAGCTGCAGAAAGTCATCGGGCGGGACATACCGACCGGTATTATTATCAATTATGATGAAGACCTGGCTCCATTGAGCTACAGTTCAGAGGATTTGATGAAGGGTATCCTTGTGGAGGTGCTGGATAGCATCCTTGAAGGAAGGATGGGCTTGCAGGTGGAACATCGCGGTTATTCCGGGAGAAGGGTCTGGTTTATGGTAGCGTCGGGCAAATCGGATGCATTCTGTTCGAAGGATGCATCCAGGGCGATGGAATATGCATGGGTTGCGAAGACTCCTGTTTTCATGAGCTCTCCAGCACTGTTTACCGGGGTGGATAATCCCAGGAAAGAGGATATCGGTACGGTCAGTACCCTTGCAGGGATGCGTGCTTTCTCTCAGGTCGATTATCTCGGCAGCACCTGGGCCAGAAAGACATTCCCCAGAGATATGCTTGACCACATACACTGGGTGGGATCACTGGATGCCGCCTTTAAGTTGCTGGCCATAAACCGCTATGACATTTACGTGGGCAGCGAGGTTGCCGGCCGGTACGCCCTTGTGAGGACAGGGCTTACGGATGATATCTTTGTGAGGAGGGTCTCCATAGGCAAGCCTGTGACATTTCATTTCGGTCTGAGAAAAACATATCCCGATGCACAGAGTATCATCTCGGATGTTGAACGGATTCTGAAAGAAGCCGAAAGCGAAGGCACAATTAACCGCATTGTTGAGAAATATATAAATCCGGCTATGCAGGGAGAGTGAGATTCTTGCGGGCACGCGGGCTCGTAAAACCGGGTATGAGGTATAGGGTGTAAGTCTGAACGTGGTATAATTCAGGAGTGATTGCACCTGATAGGTGCTTCCACCTTAGACCTTGAAGCCTGGACACCGATTTATCCAACACTCCCCCGCGGTAGCGGGATCTCCGACAATACTCCGGCACTCCATTTACGACCTCAATGGTATTGATTCTTTCCGATGGTGTGATATAGATTCAGTCATTATAATGTGTTGCAGGGATTCTTGCCTGTCAGTCCGTATCATAGGGAGGGAATGCTTATGGATAAACTGAAAGAGATGACCCGGAGGAGGAAGCGGGCTCACACCAGGCTGGCGGGGGCACGTTCAAAGGTGTACAGGGCCTTTCTCGACATGGAAGAGGCGGCCTTTTCAGATGGAGAGCTTGCAAAAAAACACAAGGAACTCATTGCTGTGGGCATTTCCGTTGTCATCGACTGTGAGTCGTGCATGCAGTGGCATATTGAACAGGCAGTGCAGGCAGGCGCTAATGAAAAGGAAGTGCTGGAGGCAATTGAAGTGGGTATTGAGATGGGCGGAGGCCCGGCCACCGTATCGGCGCGGTTTGCGCTTGAAGTTATGGATTCCGTATTTTCGCGGTAATGACACGGCGGGTACGCCCCGCTCAGACATGAAAAGCACAGCCCTTGCCTCTTTTCTTCCGGGGATTAATACATAGTATGAGAGAGAAAGGAGGTGTGTACAATGGCAAGTTGTCATGAGATGAAAAAGGGTGAAGTATATATCTGCAGGGAATGCGGCCTTGAACTTGAGGTTGTCAAGGAATGCACGGATGCTGACAAAGAACCCCTCGGATGTTCCTGTGATGAGAGTGAGTCGGCATGCACCTTTTCCTGCTGCGGATCAGAACTGGTGAAGAAAGAATGACCGCCTGGAAACCGGATAATGAGGAGGGTGTCACTGCGCCCCGGAAGGGCTGCGGTAGAACAGGCAGGGTTTTTCTTCTCAGCTCCCGTTCAGGATAATTCCTACCGGACAGTGATCGGAGCCCGTGACATCCTTGAGGATAAAGGCATCTTTCAGGCGGGGACGCAGCAAGGCTGAGATGCAGAAGTAGTCTATGCGCCACCCGATATTCCTGGCCCGGGCATTGAACCGGTATGACCACCACGTGTAATTGCCCGGCTCCTGGTTGAATTCTCTGAATGTATCGATAAAACCGCTCTCGATGTACCTGTCGAAATCCGTACGTTCCTCGATGGTGAACCCGGGATTTTTCTCGTTGCCCTTGGGGTTTTTCAGATCGATCTCCTTGTGTGCCACGTTGAGATCCCCGCAGAATACAACGGGCCTGGTTTCTTCCAGCCGTTTGACAAATGCGAGGAATTCGCTGTCCCATAGCTGTCGGTATTCAAGCCTGACAAGCTCGTGCTGTGAATTTGGTGTGTACACATTTACCAGGTAAAAATCATCGAATTCCAGGGTGATCACCCGACCTTCATTGTCGTGTTCCGGAATGCCAAGCCCATAGGTCACTGTTCGCGGCTCGATCTTTGAGAAGACGGCAGTGCCCGAGTATCCCTTCTTTCCGGCACTGTACCAGTATGTTCTATATTCAGGGAGATCTATGCTGACCTGCTCCTTGTGTACCCGTGTCTCCTGAAGACAGAGAATTTCAGGATTGATGTCAGCCATGGTATCGAGAAAACCGTTCTTGATTGCAGCCCTGATTCCATTCACATTCCACGAGATCATTTTCATAACAGTTCTCCCATGAACAGTATACCAGATCTGAGGCCGATGTTATGAATAAATTTTATAGACCTGAATGAATCTTTTCTTCTCAGATGCCATCTATATATCAAAACCTCCTGAAATTGAACGGGGTGCCTGACGCCCCGTATTTTTTTATCCCGGTGCAGATTGAATAAGAAAACAAGCTGTTCAGGAAAATCAACGCAATACAAGAAGTGATCTTAACTAATTGTTTTGACTGCAGGGAAATTTCAGGTACTATAATCAATAATCACCGGGAGAAAATGTCCAATGGCCGTTGTTTCCCTGTTAAAATGCACTACCTATTCGGTCGATGTTTTAAAGGCGAAGATTCTGGAAGGACTCATGCTGATAGCGTTCGATCCGGATCGCTTTGACGGTGCCAGGGTTGCGCTGAAACCCAATCTTCTCTCAGCCGTAGCTCCGGACAGCGCCGTGGTGACGCATCCTCATTTTTTTCAGGCAGTGGCTGAGATCGTGATAGATCATGGAGGCAGGCCGGTTCTCATCGAATCGCCCGCAGTTGTCTCTCTTGGCAATGCCATGCGCAAGGCAGGGTATCTTCCAATAATCGACAAACTGGGTATAGAGGTTGCTGACTTGGATGCGGTGGAAAAGATATCGTGCGAGGATGCACGCATGTTTACATACTTCGAGATCTCCCGTGCTTTCTTTAACGTGGATATAATTGTCAATATCCCAAAGTTCAAAACCCATGGACTGACCTACATAACCGCTGCGGTGAAAAACCTCTTTGGGGCTGTCCCGGGAATGAGAAAGTCGCAGATGCATCTGCGGTTTCCCGACAAGAGAGAATTCTCGGAACACATCCTGGATCTCTACGGAGCGTTTCTGACCGGATTTGCCGAGAAAAAGACTATGCTCCATATCCTTGATGCCGTTGTTTCCCTGCAGGGGGAGGG
Source organism: Deltaproteobacteria bacterium (assembly GCA_016934135.1). Lineage (GTDB taxonomy): Bacteria > Desulfobacterota > Desulfomonilia > UBA1062 > UBA1062 > DSAD01. The sequence goes on from JAFGTK010000129.1 coordinate 10,382, forward strand.
GCCGGGTACCTCCGGGTCTCCCACAGAGACAGGGGCAATTATCATCGGAGAAGATGCCCTGGCGGTTGACTGTACGGCAGTAAGGCTCACCGGGCTGGATATGAATCATGCTGCAACACTGATCATGGGTTTCACCCGTGATTTCGGGGTCTCTTCTCCCGATGATATACAGGTAACGGGTGAATCGATCGACGATATGCGGGTCCATGATTTTGTCCCTGCGAAAAGTACCGGCGTTCCAGTGTTCTTGCGTTGGACTCTGGCGAGGAAGATCATGAAGAACCTTTTTGTGGAAAAGCCCTTGCCCATGCAGAGTGCATGCATACTCTGCTATCAGTGCCGGCTGATATGCCCGGCTGATGCAATAAGTGCGGCCGGAAAGAAGAAGAGGGTTCCTCAATTTGACTATCACCGGTGCATACGGTGCTTCTGCTGCCGGGAGATATGCCCGCAGGGGGCTATAACGCTCAAACGGGGAGCCATGCAGTGGCTGCTGATGAGAAGATGAGTGCGGCCGGCGCAGAACGTATCCGTTAAAAAAAAAGATGCAGTATGTATCTGCTGAGGAAAGATTCCGGCGGCATTGCATACAAGACAGGTCATATGTGATGAAAGAAATTGACAGTGATCGGTTGTTTTTAGTACTTTTAGACAACCACGTGAGAGGAGGCTTTCATGAAACCCCGGTATGAGCTGGAGAAGATATTTGCCCGGATACAGGATCAGAAAGAAATGATCTCGTTTTTCCAGGAGATATTTACTCCCAAGGAAGTGAAAGACCTGAAACTCAGGTGG
>JAFGTK010000130.1 GCA_016934135.1 Deltaproteobacteria bacterium
CATGACATGACAGAACGGGGATACCTTGACTGTAGCGCCGCTGATCTGCTCCAGGGCGGCGACAAGCCCCTTGTTTCGTGCCGTTGCACCCTGGAACACGATTGTTTCCCTTTTGTGGTAGCGGTTTCCCACCACACGGCCCAGGTAATTCTTAAAGACTGCAAGCATCACCCCTGCCATGACCCGGTCCTTGGGGTATCCTGCAGCGAGCTGAGCGGTTATCTCCTGGTTCATGAACACGGTGCACCGGTCTGAATTGGCAAGGGGATGAACGCCCATGACTGTTTCACCGATCTCGTCAAGGCTCATTCCCAGCGTAGATGCCTGTTCTTCCACGAAGGACCCCGTGCCTGCAGCGCAGACGTAATTCATGTTCACATCTACGATGCGCCCGTGCTCCATCCTGATGAATTTTGCATCCTGGCCCCCTATCTCAAAGATGGTCTCCACAGACTCGTCAACACTCACCGCCCCTTTGGCATGGGCCGATATCTCATTTATGATAAGGTCTGCACCGATGATTTTCCCGATCAGTTTTCTCCCTGACCCCGTGGTGGAGCACCCTTTGATGGTGCAGGAGATCCCCAGGGCGTCTTTCAGGTGTGATATTCCGTTGAATATCCGCCGGGCGGCCTGGATGGGATTGCCGGCAGTGGCGGTGTAGATGTCGAGCCTTATGTTCTCAGACCGGTCAACAAGCACCGCCTTTGTGGACGTTGATCCGATATCCACACCCAGATATGCATCGAAGACCTCACCGCCGGCCATATCGTGCCAGATCTCGTTCCCGAATCTGTCGTGCCGGCGCAGTATTTCCCGAGAGGGGAAACGACTCTTTTTCAGCTCGAGTTTCATCGGCTCATTCCAGGGTAATGATTCAATGCAGTGTTCCTTGAGTGTGCTGATAAAACCGTCTGTTTGCATATTGTGGAGTCGTGCCTGGCCGCATACCCCCCTGGCGCGCAAGAACACGGGTTCTGCAGTTGGTACGGCCTGTGGGAGCATGGCCTTTAGAAAGTGACGTATGTGCGGGTTGGAGATAAGCCCGCCGGACAAAAGGACACCGTCACCATCGGGAATGTTGCCGCCGAACACGCTCTTTAATCCCGAGACCACCAGCCCTTTGCACAGACCGTTGTACATGGCATGAGCGGAATATCCCTCCTGCTGGAGGTGGATGAGGTCTGTCTTGGCAAAGACAGCACACCGGGAAGCCACCATGGGGGCTTTTTCATCGATGGGTATTTCATCGAGATCTTCCCGGCGCAGCCCCAGACGGCCTATCTGTTCATCGAGAAACGATCCGGTCCCTGCGGCGCACGCGGGATTTTTCTGAAGAGAAAGGATGCGGCCTGTGTCGTCATAGTGGACAAGCTCGATCTTCTCCGCCCCGAAGATGAGAAGATCACGGTGCGGATACCTGGTTTTGAGATAATCGATCTCTGCGAGGAGACCGTCGCAGCGCCACCGTGTAAGAGCATCCCCCCCGAGGTTCCCGCAGAAGCAGAGAAATTCAGGGATGTTTGGTGCGCTGGATAACTCATCCAGGATGATCTTTTTCGGAGAACCCCTGTGATGAATACACCTTGACCAGATTATTTCATGGGATTCGTCTTCACACCAGAGCTTCAGGTAAGAGCTCCCCACATCAATGCCGAGATACTCCATGGCCGACCTCCATACATGTAACAAGCGAACTCACATAGAATACATTATAATTCCGTTGAAATAGCATATCCACTGTCCCGGATCAATAAAGTACTTGTAAATCTAATGTGAAAACACGGTAATTGCTTTTGAAAGGTCCCTGACTTTCCTGGTCGGGCATTGGCACTGGTTTCTTGCGGGGACTGGTTTTTGAATGTTTTTATTCTGAACCCCTTTTTTTCATATAGAGATCTCAGGTTCTCTTGATTACGTCCGGATGTACCATGCATAACAGTTGCAAACTTGACTTCAGCCGGGCATGTATTATTCATTATAGGTACTTGAAAGTTATTTTGGTTCCTTAAAGGTAGTTGCCATACTGCCGCATCGGGCATGTTGATTTTTCGTCTTTCTAGAATGAGGCATCACAGCCTTACTGAACACCGTTATGTGATTATCCCATTTTTTATTAATGATATCAGATGGATGATCAAGGTGTAAGAAACATGGGTACAAAGGAAGACCCCTTATGTCCGTCGGGGAAGAGGGATTGTTATGAACACGATGATGCCGTTATACAGGAGGGGTGTCGTCATGATGCGGGAACAGGTGAGAGGAGGACCTTCTCAGTGCCGGGCGACCGCACATCCATGTATGTAAATGCAAAGGCAGCCGGTGTTGCGTTTGCTGTGGCCGTGCTGTTGATGAGCATGGCCGTGCCTGCACGTGCTGTGAGCAATGATGACCGGGAGGCGCTGATTGAACTGTACCTGGCGACTCAGGGGGATGGCTGGTATGAAAATTCCGGATGGAGGGATGAGCCCCTGGATTCTGATGGATTTGCCATGAGGTCCATGGTCTGCTCATGGTATGGCATTATGTGCGACTGGCTCAGGCGTGATGTCCTCTATGTCTATCTTGCCCAGAACAATCTTGACGGGGATATTGACTGTTTAAATGATCTTTCAAAGGGTGCCCTTGAAGATCTCTTTATACTGGACCTGTCCGGGAACAGGATTCAGGGCGGCATCCCTGAAGGACTGGGAGATTTCGAAGAACTCGATTCCCTTTTCCTGAATGACAACCTCTTCTCGGGCAGGATTCCGGCAGAACTCGGATCCCTGGGTCTTCACAATCTGAATCTCAGGGGGAACATGCTTACCGGTCCTGTTCCGGATGAACTGGGTGATCTTGAAGACCTGGACAGCGACTCTCTGGACTTGCGCTGGAACGCCCTTTACACAACTGATGCGGAGCTGCGGGAGTTTCTGGACAGCAGACAGATCGGGGGCAACTGGGAGAGCACCCAGACCGTTGCACCGCAGAATCCGAGAACCGGACAGGTGAAAATGAACAGCATCGAGGTGTTCTGGGATACGATACCCTACAGGGATGATGAAGGTGTATATGAGGTGTACCGGTCCATCACCTCCGGCGGGCCCTTTGTCCCTGTCGCGGTTACGGATGATAAGGCGGCCGGATCTGTCGAGGTAACCGGTCTTGACCCGGGCACGACCTATTACTTTCGTGTACGCACGATAACCTTTTCTCATCAGTATAATAAAAATGATGTATCCAGCGATTTCAGCGATGAAATCTCCGGTACAACCCTGGGTGGTGATCTGCCGGGCCTCAGTGTCGGGAATGTCACGGTGGGCGAATATGAGCCCCAGGCCCTTTTCAGGGTCACGGTAAGCCCTGTATCCGTCCTTGATATCAGCTTTTCATATGCCACCAGCAGCGGCACTGCCACTGCTGACAGCGATTATGTTCATGCGCAGGGTCTTGCGCTGATCCCTGCCGGGCAGGAATCTCTCGATCTTGAAGTAGACCTGATCGACGACGATGAGGCGGAAGATGAAGAAACATTTTTCATGGTGTTGAGCGAACCAATGAATGCAATGCTGGTTGTTGCCACGGGCGTGGCAAGCATCGTTGACGATGAGAATACCATACAGGGCGAGGAGCAGGGAGATGACGACGAGCCCGACAATGTCTGCTTTATTTCAACTGCAGGGGGTATTATCCGCCCAGATGTTCGATCAGGATCTTTACTCCGATGCCGATGAGGACAAGGCCGCCCAGAACCTCGATACGTTTCTCAAAGAGATGCCCGACACTCCTGCCGATGAATACGCCCAGGAATGAGAGGATGAAGGTCACGATCCCGATGATGAAGGCGGGATGAAGGATGTCAACTTTCAGTAATGACAGGCTGAGGCCCACAGCCAGGGCATCGATACTTGTTGCAACGGACAGGACAAGCAGCAGAAAAATATCGTTGGGATCCATCTTTTTATCATTATCGTTCAGGAACAGGGACTCGTATATCATCTTCGAACCGATAAATGCGAGCAGGCCGAAGGCTATCCAGTGATCAACGTGCATGATATAGTCCCGGATGGTAAGCCCGGCCATGAATCCGATAATGGGCATGATGGCCTGGAATGCTCCGAAAAACAGCGCGATCCTTAGCGCGTACCTGATGCGGAGCCGTTCCATGGTGAGTCCGCCTGCAATGGAGACGGCAAAGGCATCCATGGCAAGACCCACGGCAATGAAGAAAATGGTGAAGATGTCCATTATCAGGCTATACCTGTGTCCTTAGATGGCACATACATTTCCTACAATGACCGATGCCTTCTGGTCAAAGGGGTTTGTTCGCATGGCCAGAGAGAAGAAGTAGGGGAAGTTGTCCTTCAGGTGTTCCATATAGGCAACCCATTCGCGTACAAGGATTCTGTATGCCCGGTCTATATCACCTGCGATGTGCCCGAGATCTTCATGCGGCAGATCTTCTATGGACTTCCTGAATTTCAGCTCTTCTGCGAGGTGAAAGACGGACCGCAGGAGTTCGGTAAAGGTTTC
>JAFGTK010000131.1 GCA_016934135.1 Deltaproteobacteria bacterium
GAGGAGAGGACTGAGATGTGCCCGCTGCAAGCAGCTTACGTATCATCTGAATGAATGGGGGAAGGCCTGTCTTAAATCCGCATGACTCTCGGACATTCATAAAAAAGCAAGTTTGAATAAAATTCCCGGTGTTGTCTTTGATAATTACATGACCAGAGACATATAAAGCTATCAATGCATTGATATACAAGCTGATTGTAAAAAGGAGGTTATCATGAAGCATCAGAAATGCATGAAAGCCGGGCTCCTGATTTTTGTAGTTCTGTTCATTGCATCTGTTTCCCTGGCAGGCGCTTCAACCAGGGTGCCGCTTTTACCAGACATTCCAGAGGGCTGGAGCCAGATAAGCCCTGACCCAGACTTTACCTACCAGGTTGGAGACAAGGTGCTGACACCGGCATGTTCCAATTGCCCGGGCACCGATCCTACATACAGGTTCTTTGTCAGAAAGGGTACGGTAAACAAGGTTGTTATCTTCTTTAACGGCGGTGGTGCGTGCTGGGATACCATGAACTGCATCTATTCACCCACTTATAATCCCGAGATATATGAATTTGTCTCTTCAGGCCAGTTATTCGTAGACAATCCCTATGACCCGACCATAACGGAACCTGTGATTGAACATGGCATATTCGACTTCAACAACGCGGATAACCCGTTCAAGGACTGGTATGTTGTATACCTGCCCTACTGCACAGGGGATCTGTTCTATGGAGCCAACGATTATGCCTATCCAGATTATCTTGATGTGCTGCCGGTGGATTCATGGCCTATCCAGCATCGCGGATTCGTCAACTTCCAGGCAGTGCTTAAATGGGTAAAAGACAATTTCAGGCTGCCCAGGCAGATCTTTGTTGCAGGCAGCAGTGCAGGCGGATATGGCGCTATCATGAATTATCCATATATACGTGAGGCATTCCCGTTGACCAGGGTGTATGTATTGAGTGATGCAGCCAATGGGGTCGAGGGAGACAATTTCAACAGCAAAGCCGACATTGTATGGGATGTGCAGATTCCGGAGTGGATTTTAGGTCAGGATGTTTCGGCGCTTACCATAGAGGATATCTACATGAATATCGCTGCACGATATCCCCTGATGAAGTTTGCACAGTACACAACTGCCTATGATCAGATGCAGGTGTATTTTTATCATATGCAGCTGGATAATTATGTGCAGAACCCGGGCACATGGTACGATCTCTCCGCCGTGGATTTTTGGGCATGGAATTACTTCATGAATCTTTACACGCACGATACAGCTGCAGCGGCACCCAACTACAGATACTACATCGGGCAGGGAAGCGTGCACATGATCCTGTCGAGTGACAGGTTCTATACAGAATCCTCTGCCGGAGATGTGAGCTTTGCAGGCTGGGTCAAATCCATGGTTGACAATCCCTTTGGATTTTTTGGCGGCCCGCTTCAGGGTATATGGCAGAACCTGGAGAATAATAACCCATAAGGTGAAAATTCCTCAAAAATACTCTCTGTAAAAAGAGGCAGTATATACCCCTATCCTGCCTCTTTATTTTTATGCATTCATGGAAGACAGCAAGAAAAAAACCCTCTTTTACCCATGTAAATTCCATTATTTCAGCCGTCTCCCGACAAATGCCGTGATGTTTTCTATGCGGTCTCCGCGCCTCATTGCCGGGCGCAGCTCTTGCGGGGCCTGATGCGGAGAGTTTTTTGCAATCCGCATTTCGAAATTTATCCTTCCCGGATCCCTGTTGAAAATAGAAACTTCCCCTTTTTTGCTGAACGGCCCCCTTTTCTGTTCTGCTTACCATCTCTTCTATTTCAAAAATCACCGGAACGTGTATGATATATATCCAGATAGAGCGCATCACGAAAAGGGGACTGGGACATCATGCAGCATACGGTATTCGACACCCCCGGCATCAGGGATGTATTGAGGTTTGTATCGAGGTTTCTTCTGGGAATAAAGGGCTGGCGGGTGGTGGGGCCTTTGCCCGACCACAAAAAGTATGTGATCATCGCCGCCTATCACACCTCGAACTGGGATTTCTTCATAGGTATATGTGCTGCCTTCCTGCTCAGGATCCAAACCTACTGGATCGGCAAGGACACCCTCTTCAGGCCTCCCTTTGACAGGTTCTTCCGCTGGCTGGGCGGTATCCCCATTAACCGCAGCAGTTCCCAGAACATGGTGGATCGCATCATACAGATCTTCGAAGGGCACGAAAACATGATCATCGCCCTGGCCCCGGAAGGCACCCGGAAAAAGAAGCCCTACTGGAAAAGCGGGTTCTATCACATCGCCGTTGGCGCCCGTATTCCCATTGTTCTGGCATTCATCGATTACCCCTCTAAGTCCTGCGGCATCGGAGAGGTCTTCTATCCCACCGGCGACATGGAAGCGGACATGAAGGAGATCAGGGCCTTTTATTCCCGCTTCATGGGCAAGTTTTCCGAGCTGATGACCATGCCTGTTCTCAAGCCGGTCAAGATCAGGAAAGCAGCTGAAGCCTGAAAAAAGGGGCATATTTTGATCAAATATCCCGGCATTCAATTGGGTTGTCCTGGTCTGACCCGGTATCGCCGGAGAAAGTTCTTTGATCTGATCACGGCTGAAAAGGTAGTTTAAAAACCTTACACCTTATACCCTATACCTTAAACCTTTTACCCGGGTTTTTCCCTGAATTCGAAATTCCAAATCCGAAATTCGAAATCCCTATGTGCTTCTGTCTAAAACCTCAAAAAGCTCATTATTCTCAGGAATATCCGCCATATTCTTTGCGTATTGTGAGAAAACTATAGCGCTTTTCTTATCAATGATAAACAGCGCCGGCATCCGTCCCATCTTGATGAGGTTCCATTCCTGTCCATAGAGTTTTCCCAATTTTCCATCGGGATCAGGAATGCCGATAAATGGAAGGTTTTCTTTTTCCCAGTAGGCTTCGACCTTTGCTTTTTCATGAGGCGCAATGACAACGATTTGAGCTTTCCTGTCTGTAAACTGCCTGATGTCTTTTTTCATCTGACCCAGATGCTTTCTGGCAAACGGTCAGCCGAAACCCCTCAGGAAAACGAGCACGACCGGCCCGTCTTTGATCAAGCCGGAAAGGGTTCTGTTTATGTCATTGCTGTCGGCCGCAGCAAACTCCGGGGCTGTCGATCCAATATTGAGCTTCATATAACCTCCTCCATTATTATCGTAATTCTCAATAGCATCATAGAAAAGGGGGCAGGATTATTTTTTCCACATGCATGACCTTTACAAAAATGAAAACCTCCCCTTTTCTGCACTTTTCTTTCCAACCATGACTTACTGCAGCAGATGAACTACCTCGCAGCCCCTGAAAAACAGCCGGGATCTTCGACAAGCTGCAAGGTATCAAGGTATCTGTTTTATTACTCCCCCCTCACCTTTATCCTGTCCCAGAGGGGAGAGGACTGAGAATGTGCCCGCTGCAGGCAGCTTACGTATCATCTGAATCAAGGCAGGGATCGTTCCCAGAACGGTCCAACACGACCGAGGGAACTGAATACCTCATCCTCGGGAATGCGGCGCGATGGGGGCATCGGGCCCTACAGGGCCGTGCTTGCGTAATCCGGGAGTAATCGGGGGACGGCGTAATCGGGGACCTTAATCGGGGACGGGTTCAGATTTCCATGATCCCTGGCTTTTTCTTAGAGTTTATGGCAACTAATGATGAGGGGGTTTTATAAAATGAGTTTTGAATCCGGTTTCCGTTTCTTTAAGGAAGATCTGTGTGATCGATGTGGAATCTGCTTTGAGCGCTGTCCTGTGCTCGAGCTTGGCAAAGACCGGGCAAAGCAGGAAATAGAGGCTCTTATCAAAGGGGATACAGGTGCCTCACTGGTACTGCAGAACTGCGTAACCTGCAATGCCTGTGACTTTGTCTGCCCTCAGCAGGCAAACCCTTACGGACTTATTCTGGAGCGTCATAACCTGGCAGGCAGAACACAAGGCCTTCCCTACATTGCCAGGTTTATTTTTCCCAACGAGCCGGAGAATATGTGGACCACTACCAGGGTGCTGATGGGCGAAGACGAACTGAAGCTTCTGCATTCCTGGGAGGAGAACCTGAAGAATCCCAGAAAAGAGGTGCTGCTGACAGGCTTCTACAATAATCTCCTGCCGTATATTGCCCAGACTTCGCTCCTCGACGAACTCAAGCCTGCCATTGCCGGCAGTGACAGTATGTTCGGGATCGGCGAAGATGCCTACAGAATCGGTTTTTTGGAAGAAGCCGCGCGGCTGGGCAGGCTCGCAAAACAGAAGTTCTCCGATATGGGAATAGAGAAGATGTATTGTTTTATGGTGGTCGAAGCCTCGATGTTTACCGATGTCCTGCCTAAAAAATTCGGCATCGATTTCGACTTTGAAGTGGATCTGTTAGACAACTGGATATTGGACAGACTGAAAGACTCGAAGATACAGGTTAAGAAATCATTGAACATGAGCGTTACAGTCCACGACAACTGCTGCGGACGATATATGGACGGAGTATTACAGGACACCACCCGTGAAATAATGGATCGTGTAGGATGCAGGGTGATTGAGATGCAGCATATCAGGGAGAATGCACTGTGTTGCGGCTGGGCTGGAACTGTCCCCACATTGTTCGGGCCAACTTCCGGCAACCCTGTTCACACGTTGCTCAACCTTCTGCAGAGCCTGTATCTCAGACTGCAGGAGGCCGAGGCAACAGGCGCTGACGCCCTAGTTGTTCCCTGCCCGGGCTGCTGCGCATTCCTCTCGCTGATAAAGGTGCTGACCAACAGCAGGATGGAGGTATACCTTCCTATCGAACTGGTACAGCTTGCCGCCGGGGAAACACCCGTTCACAAGCATGATGAGAGGGCATGGGATATTCTTGCCGTTACCACCAACCTCATTCTCAAGTGGCCCTTTTCCGCCAGGCGATTCTTCCCCAGACCCGTTGATATAGAAAAACCGCTCCCGCAGGCCGGCAGGGGTGATGCAATGCGAATAAGGCTGTTGGGCAAACTGTATCACAGCGCACTGGTGCAGAACCGTGTCAGCAGAAGCTTGATCGCACGGGGCGTCAAAGCCCTGATAAACAGATACAGGGTCTACCTCGAAACAAAAAAGCGCAAAGACAGATAGAGGGTGTCACCCATTTGGTTGTTGCAGAAAAAGGTTGGCCCGGAAAATAGAAACGTTCCGTCTTCTGCCTTTTCTTTTTTTCGTTCCATCCATGACATCCCGCAACAATCACCGTAGGGACCGTTCCCCGAACGGTCCGCCACGACCGAGGGAACTGAATACCTCATCCTCGGGAATGCGGCCCGATGGGGGCATCGGGCCCTACAGGGCCTTAATTGTGTAATCGAGGATGAGTTCAGATTTCCATGATCCCAGGCTTTTTCTTACAGAAAATAGATGCGTCACCTTTTCTGTACATCATTTTCTATTATTAAATTA
>JAFGTK010000013.1 GCA_016934135.1 Deltaproteobacteria bacterium
ACCTGTATATTTCTGAGAATAAAAGAACCCCCTCCAGTACTGATGAGGGGGTTATGTCCGGCTTGTCAGGGTTTCTATTCGTCAAGATGATTATCGTATTCCAGCAGTACTTTGTAGAGTTCCTGCTGGGAGGTGGTGTTCATCAGAGACTCTCTCAATGCAGGATTTTTCAGGAGCATAGAAGCCCTTGCCAGGGCCTTCAGGTGTCCGCTGACGGAATTGCTAGGTGCCACCAGAAGGAAAAAGATATGGCACGGCTTGTTATCGAGAGAATCAAATTTGAGGCCCTGCGTATTCTTTCCGACAGATGCCGCGATTGTATTCAGCCCGGTTATCTTTCCATGCGGGATAGCCACTCCTTCCCCGATGCCTGTAGAGCCGAGCTTTTCTCTGTTCAGCAGGATACCGACCATCTCCTCGAGATTTATACCATAGGCCTGCGCAATGGGCCTGGAAAGCTCAGTCAGAATATCCTTCTTAGTCTGTGCCTGTATGTCGGCTATGACACAGTCAGGTTTGAGTATATCTCCGATTTTCATATCATTGGCTCAACTAATCCTATGTCTCCATCCTGTCTTTTGTATATAAGGTTGATCTGGTTCGAGTCTGTATTCTGGAATATTATAAAATCATTGGCCGCCATATCCATCTGCAGGATGGCCTCTTCAATGCTCATGGGTTTTACGAAATAATCCTTTTCATGAATAATGCGCGGTTTGTCCTTGTCTCTCTCTGCTGCTGCACCTTCGAAGAATACCTTAGCCTGGCCCTTTTTGCCCTGCAGCTTTTCCTTGTGTTTCTTTATCTGTCTTTCCAGTTTATCCATTACCATATCAATGGCTGAATACATGTCTTCGGTTATCTCGACCGCATTTATCATCACACCATCGGCATTGAGGGATATATCCGCCTTGTGTCGGCGTTTCTCCACTGAGAGGACTACATGAACCTCTGTAGGTCTGTCTATATACTTTGCCAGTTTTGAAAATCTTTTTGATGCATAATCCTTTAACGCATCCGAAGAGTCTATGTTTTTGAAGGTAATGTCTAATTGCATAATGCCTCCTTTATTGGATTGCGGGTCTTAATAATGTTTTTTCCTTCTGTTCGAAGGGACTATACCGAGGATTTCCCGGTATTTTGCCACGGTTCTTCGTGCAATTCTAACCCCTTTACTCTTGAGTTTATGAGCAATAGCCTGGTCGCTTAATGGATGTTTCGGGTCTTCGGCCTTGATAATGTTTTCAATCTCATTTTTCACGCTTTGGGATGCGACAAAACTGCCGTCACTTTTGGATATGCCGCTGTTAAAGAAATATTTAAGCTCGAAGGTTCCCAGCGGGGTGTGTACATATTTATTAGATGTAACCCGGCTTATGGTGGATTCATGCATACCCACATCATCCGCAACATCCCTTAGCACAAGGGGCTTCAGGTGGGTAATGCCGTGCTCGAAGAATTCATTCTGGAACTTCACGATGCTCTCGGTGACCTTGCACAGGGTGTTCTGCCTCTGCTGGATGCTCTTCAGGAGCCATTGTGCGGATTTCAGGCAATCCGAAAGATAGTCCCGCGCTATCTTGCCGGTTCCATCCGAACTCATCATGTTCTGATATTCCCTGTTGATCTTCAATATCGGGAGGTCTTCCTCGTTGAGGACTACAACAAACTGGCCCTCCATATTTACCACGTATATATCCGGAACAATATACCGGGGAGGTTCATCGGTATAGTCCCTGGCTGGCCTTGGTTCCATATTGATAATGATGTTGGCTGCCTGGGAAACCTCTTCCACTGTTACGCCGAGTTCGCGGGCGATCTTGTCGTAGTTCTTTGTCTGGAGATCTTCCAGGTGGCTGTCTATGATGCTCCATACCAGGGTGTCCTCAAGATCGAGGATCTTTGCCTGTATGCGCAGGCAGTCCTTGAGGTCTTGAGCAGCTATTCCTATAGGGTCAAATCTCTGTATCATTTTCAGTGTGGTTTCAACCACTGATCTCTGCTGACAGGTTGACTCGCATATACTGTCGATCTCCATGCTGAGGTACCCGTTGTGGTCAAGATTGCTTATGATGAAGATTCCTATTTCCCGTTCATTGTCATTGAAATCGTTCATCCTGATCTGCCAGAGAAGATGATCAACAAGGCTTTCGGCCCGGGTAGCGGTTGATTCCAGGGAGGGCCTTTCATCGTCTTCATAATATGGCACGTTGTCCTGGCCGTATGTCTCTAGATAGGCATCCCATTTCCATTTGACTGTCTCGTCGGTCTTTGCTTCATTTTCACGGAACGTAGTAGTGTCTGCATCAAGAACCGGGTTTGACTGGAGTTCTTCCGTGATATATTCTTTGAGTTCGAGCCTTGAGAGCTGGAGGAGTTTTATAGCCTGCTGGAGTTGAGGTGTCATGATGAGCTGTTGAGACAGCTTCAGATGTTGTTTAAGCTCCAATGCCATTGCCTGCTCCTCTTAGTTTAAAACAAAGTCCTTTCCAACGTATATGCTTCTTACCTGATCATTGGCTATTACCGCTTCAGGTGTTCCTTCCTCTATTACAACGCCCTGATGGATAATGTATGCTCTGTCACATATCTTCAGAGTTTCTTTTACATTATGATCCGTTATAATGACACCAATTCCCTTTTTTTTCAAGTTCACGATCATATCCTGAATATCTTTGACCGTTATGGGGTCTATGCCTGCGAAAGGCTCATCGAGAAGGAGGTATGAAGGATTCAGTGCCATTGCCCGTGCGATCTCTACCCTTCTGCGTTCTCCTCCGGATAATGATACACCTTTACTCTTCCTTACATTTTCCAGCCCGAAACCTGTTATGATTTCATCCAGTTCCTGCTTGAGTGCTTGTCCCTTGAGACCTTTTGCCTCCAGTGGAACAGTTATGTTCTTTTCCACGCTCAGACCGCGGAAAACAGAAGGTTCCTGGGGCAGATAGCTGATACCGCCCATGGCCCTGCCTGCAAGGTCGAGTGGAGTAATGTCATCCCGGCCCAGGAACACATGACCTTTATCAGGGCGGATAAGCCCCACGATCATATAGAATGTGGTGGTTTTTCCGGCTCCGTTCGGGCCCAGAAGCCCTATGATCTCGCCCTGGGAACAGGCAAGATCCAATCCCTTGATGATACGGGTTTTCCCAAAACTTTTCTCAAGTCCCACGGCAGTGAGTCTCATTTCTCCCATTGCAGTATTCCCGACTCCTCCTGAGTATTTACCCGTATCTTTACCCTGCCGCCCTGGCCTTCCACGACCTGGGTGTCGGATGCCATGTCTACGATAACCTTCTGCCCCGAGAGTTTCTCGGCGCCTTTTGTGATGATCACGTTGCCGGCAAGCTCCATCAT
>JAFGTK010000132.1 GCA_016934135.1 Deltaproteobacteria bacterium
CCAAGAGCACCGTCTTTGACAGGTTTGGACGAAAAGGCGACAACAGGGGTTTTCCCGGAATTACCAAGTATTCTTTTGGTGTTGTCCATGATCAATGCCTGGTTGCCGATCACCATGACAGAAACCTTGTCTTTATATTCGGCAACAGCGGCGTCGATATCCTCCGGAGATTTACATACAGCCTCATGATAGGCAATACCAATACTCTCGCACGCTGTTTTTGTTCCCTTTCTGTCCAGAGGCGAGGATGGATGTCCTTCTTCCACCATAAGCATGAGGGAATTCATATTGGGGATCATGGCCTTGAATACCTTGATCTGTGTCATTGTCGGGATAAAATATGTCACCCCGGTAATGTTTCCTTCCGGAGCATCAAGGTTTCCTACAACCCCCAGCTCCAGCGGATTATTGCAGGCACCGATAAATGCAGGGATTGAAGGCGGGTGTTTTACAAGCCATTGTGCTCCATGTGAACGCATCACTATCATGGCATCTTTTTCTCTGTTGAATCTTTCGACGATCTTTCCAAACTCATCTTCGGATGTGATAGCCCTCTGATATTCGATGTTCAGATCCGGGGCCAGTTTCATGATCTGTTCGTTAAAACCTTCCATTACCGAATCGACCATTCCTGAACTGGTATACCAGACTACACCAAGATCTTTGGCATGAAGGATCAGGCCGATTCCCATATTGGAAAGCAAGACAAGAGAAAAGACAAAGAGCCACTTCAGATTTTTCATAAAGATCCCCCTTACATAGAATATAGATATTGTATATTGTTAAAGATAGTTGGATCGAAGGAAAAGTAAATAGGGATTGGCTACTTATACAGTAGAGGCCTCGATAAATCCTTTTTCTGATGTATGTGTTTCGTATTCAATTCTGTTTTTTCCTGAAATCTTGGCGCGGTATAGTGCAGCATCAGCTCTTCCTATGAGTGCGTCAATGGATTCGACAGGATGGTATCTGGAGACGCCGATTGATATGGTAATGCGAAAATCCCTGGGCAGTTCTTTAAAAGCCAGATTCGAGGCAAGATTTTTGATCCTGTTGGCGCAGACAAGGGCATCATCGAGATCAGGATAGGCAAAGATGACCACGAATTCCTCACCGCCGTAGCGCGCAATATAATCCTGTTCGCGCACATCCTGCTTTATGGCATGAACCAAGGTTTTCAATACCAGATCTCCTTTGAGATGTCCGAAGGTGTCGTTGACACGTTTGAAGTCATCCAGGTCGAAGATACACAGAGAAAAGGATGGTTCGCCTCGATCTGCCAGGGCCTTCTCTCGCTGAAGGATCTTGATCATCTGGCGGCGGTTGTACGCCTGAGTAAGATCATCTAGAATGGAAGACTGCCTGATGATCTCGTTTGCCTTTTTCAGTTTGATATTGGTTTTTACCAGTTTTGACCTCAGGTGGTTGATATAGCTGCCGATTGCAGAGAACCAGGATAGTACTACAGCCAGGACGATCCAGTAGAGTACCTCTATGTTCAGGTCGATCTTTTCGGGATGATTGGCGAATAGTAACAGGATAACATAACCGTAACCAGCCAATGCATATAATGCGAGGATCAGGAACTGACGGAGCTGAAGCCGGAACACGCCGAAGATGAATACGACCATGTATATCAGCAGAAGGGTGCCGCGGACCTCATCCGTATAGTATGTTACGAGCATTGCCACACAGGTGCCGAAGAGCATCTGTGCCATGGTGAGGCTCGGGTCCTTGAAATGTTTGTTGAACCCGGTTCTAAATATTATGAATATGACTAAATTAATTGCGAATACAGCAGAAAAACATGCAATCGTTCCCTGCAATGACATCCTGAAAAAACCCTGATAATAACAATATCCAATCAGGATCATCCACATGAGGTAGGAAGAAAACGCCATGAAGAATCTGCGTATTCTCAGCGCCTGGTCGGCATCATCTTTAGGAAATATCGTTAACATCAATATAAACAGCCTTTTCCAGAGTTGCTTGGTTTTCTTACATATCGGTATGATTGATCGAAAAATCAAGTAACTGTTGAATACTTTTTTCGAAAATATCAAATACAATAAAAGGGGAGGGGATTGCGCGGATATCCTAAGTTCCTGATATAGCTTGACCGGACGGGATCGGGCTCATTCGTTTATGTGTTCAAATCCTTGGGCAAGCACCTGCTTGATATGTCTGTCATTAAGTGAATAATATACGAGTTTACCAGACTTCCTGGATTTTATAAGGCGTGAGCGGTTCAGCAACCTGAGCTGGTGTGAGATTGCGGAATGATTCATGTTGAGCAGGGCCGCAATATCACTCACACATAATTCCGATGCACCAAGTGCAAAGAGTATCTTTATCCTTGTGGGATCGCCAAAAAGCTTGAAGAAGTCCGCGAGATCATGGAGGATACGGTCATTGTCAGGCATTAATTCTCTGATATTGTTTACAATATCGACATGAAGTGCACAATCCATCTGGTATGGATCATTCATTAATTAACAGTGTATGTTTTTGTGATCCATATGTCAACAAGGTTTATCATGATCTGTCTGTAAAATATTCTTAAGGATTGACCGGGAAACATTGTTTGAGTAGTAAACTTCGTAAGGACAATTTCTACATAAGTCAAAAGGGAAGGCATGTGACAGGGACACTGGTAAATGCTTCGGCAATTCTTCTCGGATCAACGGTAGGACTGTCTGCGGGTAACAGGATATCTCCGGGTATAAAGGGCATTCTCATGCAGGCACTCGGACTGGCTGTCCTGGTCATAGGATTTCAGATGGCGCTTTCAGGAACCGGCCTTATTCCTGCTGTGGCATGTCTTCTTCTGGGGGGAATTACCGGAGAGATGCTGCACATCGAAGACGGACTGGAGTGGCTTGGGCTGCATCTCAAAGACCGGTTTCGTTCCGACTCTGCCACCTTTGTACAGGGTTTTGTTTCTGCCACGTTGCTGTATCTCACCGGAGCGATGACCATTGTTGGATGTATTCAGGACGGTACTGTAGGCGATGCAAGTACATTGTATCTGAAGTCTCTGCTTGACGGTGTGGCTTCTGTCGCCCTTTCATCAACGCTCGGTATAGGTGTTTTATTCTCATCGCTATCCGTGCTCATTGTTCAGGGAGGCCTTACAATCCTTGCATCGCATATAGCATTTCTTCAGGAACCGGAAGTGCTTGAATCAATTACTGTCACAGGCGGTATGATCATAGTGGGGATCGGCATTAACCTGATGGACATAAAGAAGATACGTGTAGGGAACCTTGTGCCTGCTGTCGTATATGCTGCACTGTATCCGATTGTTTTTTCATAATTGATTATAGGAGAAATAAAAGAAAAGAGCGATTATCGATTGACTTGTTATAAAGAGATGCATTTCTCCAGAGAGGATGAAAGGTTATGAACAGATATTATATCCGTCCCGAAGACTGCATTCTGCTGGTCGTTGATATTCAGCAGAAACTGTTTAATGCAATGGAACAGGATTTCAGGGATATTTTTGTCAAAAACTCTGCGATCATGCTCAATGTGGCAAAGGCCTTTGATATGCCGATTGTGGTGTCCGAGCAATATCCACAAGGTCTCGGAAGTACCATTGATGAGATAGATGATATTATCAAAGGCATCCCCAGGTTCGAAAAACTCTTTTTCAGCTGTATGCGAGACGGTCTTATTCGGGAAGAACTGGTAGCCAGGGGCAGGAAGACAGTGATCGTTATAGGGATCGAGGCTCATGTATGTGTGTATCAGACTGTTATCGATCTTCTCATGTCAGGGTACCGCTCTGTTGTAATATCCGATGCAGTATGCTCAAGGCGCGAACATGACAGACTGACAGCACTTTCCGCCCTGAATAATGCCGGTGCTGTCATCTGCTCGACCGAGACGGTAGCCTTCATGTTCATGGAAAAAGCAGGGACGCAAATATTTAAAAAACTGGCTTCGCTGTTTAAATAAGAAGGATTTTTCAAAATATATCGTATTTCTTGATATTAATACCTTGAAACCAGAATGCTTGTATGATAAAGGGCTCTCCAAAACACACGTCCTGCATAACAAGCAAGGTTGCGGTGTCCTTTTTACAGGATGGACCTTGCGGGACGGAGGATAAAAACCGAGGAGGGAACATAATGTCCGTAGTTACCATGAAACAGCTTCTAGAGGCAGGGGTGCATTTCGGCCACCAGACACCGAGATGGAACCCGAAGATGAAACCTTATATCTTTGGATCGAGAAACGGGATCCATATCATTGACCTTCAGAAGACGGAAAAGCTTTTCGAGAAGGCATGCGAATTTATCAGAGAAGTCACTGCAAACGGTGGCAAGGTCCTTTTTGTAGGTACAAAGAAACAGGCGCAGGATGCCGTCGAAGAAGAAGCGATGAGGGCCGGTGCATACTATGTAAACTATCGCTGGCTCGGCGGAACGCTCACCAATTTCGAGACAATAAAGAAGAGCGTCGAAAAACTCAAATGGCTTGAGCAGATTATTGATAACGGGTCCATAGAAGACTACCCGAAGAAAGAGCAGATCAGCATGAAACGCCATAAGATGAAGCTGGAAAGGTCTCTTCACGGCATCAAGAATATGGAGATTCTTCCTAATCTCATCTATATAGTAGACCCGTCACGAGAATATATAGCCATACAGGAAGCAAGGAAACTGGGAATACCCGTAGTGGCAATCGTAGATACGAATTGTGATCCTACCCTGATCGATTATGTTATCCCTGGTAATGACGATGCCATACGGGCTATCAGATTGTTCAGTTCAAAGGTCGCAGATGCAGTTGAACAGGGAAACAACCTTTATGAAGAGAAGCTTCAGAGCGAGATAAAGGATGTTGAGGCTGCAGCCGCAGGGGCATCATCCGCACAAGAGTCTGCCTCCAGGGAAACCATTGGCAAAGGGCTCGAGGGAGAGATCGAGATTATTGTAAAGGAAGCTGATACCATGGATGCTGATGCTGCTGCGGAAACCACAGAAGAGAAACTCGACGAAGAAGAGAACGTGTAACAAATAATGGAGGAAAACGTGCAGATATCATCAGATGATGTAAAAAAACTCAGAGAAAAGACCGGCGTTGGAATCATGGACTGTAAGAAGGCCCTCAAAGAATGTAATGGGGATTTTAACAAGGCAGTAGAATTCCTAAGGAAAAAGGGTATCGAAGTAGCCAACAAACGTTCCGGAAGAGAGACCTCTCAGGGCATGGTAGGGTCTTATATCCATATGGGCGGTAAGATCGGCGTGCTCATAGAGGTTAACTGTGAAAGCGATTTTGTTGCCAAGTCGGATAACTTCGTGAACTTTGTCAAGGATATCTCCATGCATATCGCTGCTGCAAGTCCTGACTGGGTAAGCCCGAATGAGGTCCCGGAAGATATTCTTGCCAAGGAAAAAGAGATTTTGAAGGAACAGGCGCTCAAATCAGGAAAGCCCGAGAAGATACTGGACAAGATTGTAGAAGGTAAGATCTCGAAATTCTATACTCAGCGATGCCTGCTGGATCAGCCCTTTGTAAAGGATACTGATAGGTCAGTACAGCAACTGTTGGATGAACTCATGGGCAAGACAGGCGAAAAATGTGTGATCCGGCGCTTTGCGCGTTACCAGCTGGGAGAAGAGATTTAATAAACGTGTCGGCAGCGTATAGACGTATCCTCTTAAAACTGAGCGGAGAAGCCCTTGCCGGAGGCAAAAGGTATGGCTTCGATCCTGATACGCTTCATGCCATAACCGCCAATGTCATTGATGCCCTCGATATGGGTATTCAGGTCGGAATTGTAATAGGCGGAGGAAATATCTTCCGGGGTATGGATGCAGGAATAACTTCCGACCGGGTAAGCGCAGACCATATGGGAATGCTTGCTACAGTAATCAATGCGCTCGCACTCAAAGGTTCCATCGAAAGACAGGGAAGGTCTTCAAAGGTATTCAGTGCCGTGGATATGCCCAAGGTTGCTCAGACATTTGTTGCTTCGGCTGCAATAGAATGTCTTGAAAAGTCTCAGGCAGTAATCTTTGCAGGGGGAACCGGGTGTCCGTTTTTCACCACGGATACAACGGCAGCGCTTCGTGCACTGGAAATACAGGCCGATGTACTAATAAAGGCCACAAAGGTAAACGGTGTATATGATAAAGACCCGGTGAAATATCCGGATGCAGTATTCTATCCTGAACTCGATTATGACCAGGTGCTGAGTATGAACCTCGGGGTTATGGATGCGACAGCCATAAGTCTGTGCAGGGATAATGACCTCATAATCAGGGTAATCAATATTAAAGACCCTGAGAACCTTAAAGGACTGCTCGCGGGCAGGTCTATTGGTTCCATTGTGAAGCCGAGGAGGGAATGTAATGGTAAATGACATTATTGAAGAGATGAAAGTTGACATGCTCAAATCTGTAAATTCCATGAAGCAGGCGCTGATAAAGGTCAGGACAGGAAGGGCCTCGATCGGAATTATGGACGGTGTCATGGTGGACTATTACGGCACACCCACCCCTATGAATCAGCTTGCAACCCTTGCTGTTCCTGAACCCAGGCTTATCACTATTCAGCCGTGGGATAAAGGCGCACTGTCAGGTATTGAAAAGGCGATAATGAAATCAGAACTCGGATTGACCCCCACCAATGACGGGAAGATTATCCGGGTTCCTATTCCTCCCCTGAACGAAGAGCGCCGCAGGGAACTGGTAAAGATGGTTAAAAAGATGGCGGAGGACTTCAGGATAGAGATACGTAATCACAGAAGGGGGGCAAACTCCATCCTGAAAGATCTGGAAAAGGATAAAGAGATAAATAAGGATGACCTGAAATCTTCGCAGGACAAGGTTCAGGAGATAACCGATGGGTATATAAAACAGATAGATGATGTACTGTCTGAAAAAGAAAAAGAAATTATGGAAGTATGAAATATCTGTCAGTCATGTTACGCCGCATTGACCCGGCTGGTACACCTCAATACTCTTTCTTGCAATTTCACATTCAGCGAGTTCGCCAGACAAAAACACAGGAGGTGCATCTATGAATTCTAACAGTATGGATATGGGGTTTTCACGATTTATGATGTACTTTAAACCTCAGAATCTCAGTGAGCTCAGAGTGATATCCAGGATGTTGAACATTGCCATGGTGGATTATGTTGCTGCTGCGCTCAATGCCTATATCTTCAAGAAGGAAAACGAATATGGCGGCACAATCCCATCCCGTGCAAAAAAGAGGTATGTAGGGCCAAGAACCGATACGTCCGAAAAAAGGATACGTTATGTTATGCGCCTGGATAAGGATATTGTCGAGAAAATCAGAGACATAGCAAGCATGGACAACAGAAGGTTCACCCATGTGTGTGATGAGGCATTGAATAATTTCATTACATTTACGAAGCAGGAGAAGAATTTTAAGAACGTGTGGATGGCAAGGGCGGATGTGGAGGCTGTTCGGGGAAGAAAGAGCGTACAATCATCACAGGAGATAGAGACACTCCTCAAGCAGTACAAATCCTTTGAAAGGGCTTTTAATCAAAGGCGGTTGCAGAAATAACACAGACACTTTTTCAAGATCAGATCGAAGATAGCACGGCAGCGCGGGAATTCAGCCAGCCGGTTTCAACTCTGTTTATCTTGAGTGAAGGCAGGGATCCAGGGCAATGGTTCAGGGCATCCTTTGCTGGGACGGTTTTCTGTATTGTCTGGTATACCCTTTTCGGCTTTGTCTTTGTACGTCATCATTCAGGTATAATATCATCCCAGATGCAGCAGCTGCTTTTCTATGACATGGTGCCGCTTGTCATGCCCAATGATGAATATCTTGCTTCATTGATCCATCAGCTTGGAAGTTCTCTGTTTTTCGGGTGTACAATCGGTGTTCTAAATGCCCTGATTGCCATGGCGGCATCACTGCTGCCCTGGATACAGAGACGGTTCTCCTGGCATGATATTCCTGTATTCATCCTTCTCGGATGCATATTCACCTTCCTTAGCTTCAGCCTGGAAATGCCTTTTGTCTCCATTTTATTCGGTTTTGCCTGCCCGTTTGTCTTCTTCATCCCCTGGTTGTTTATCTCTCGACGGGTCTCAAATGCAAAAACCGTGTACCGCAGATGGCTGATCATGGTCCTGATAGCGGTATCACCATTTCTGGGTCTGGTTACCTTTGGGCAGGCATCTTTTGAAACCATCCGTGATTCCATACTGGAGATACCGGGAGCAAGCTCCTTGAACAATTTCTATTATGATCATACCTATCTTGCCGCGCATGTCATAAAGCCTCCCTCTGCACATGAACAGAAGGTTATCGCCTTATCGAGCGATATCACGCGGATCGGTCCAAGGCCTCATGGCACCCTGTGGGTTCGTGCAGATGATCCGTGCGCAGTGCCGGGAAGAACCATTGCAGTGAGCAGGGACACCCTTGAGTGCGAGTCTGTTTTGCTCCAGGATAAGGGACCGGCAAACACCTCGAACAGGATTATCAATGACTTAAGCAGTTTATATGATTATAACGAGAAGATGCGTTCTGGCATCGGTCTGTTCTTTTATAAGGGGCCATTGCTCCTGATCCCTGTTCTGTTCATGCTGTGGCTGGCATTGTCTCTGTCGAGGTTGTTTGAAAAGAGTTCAGTAGCCGCCGGTCTTGTGATTCTCGGATATCTGGGCTGTTTTTACTTTCCTTTCCATACAGTCCTTCTTCAGTACCAGCTTCAGAAAAATCCACAGCGGATACACGAGTTTCTGCTTTCAGAACATGAAGACAAACGGTATCTGGCGCTCAAGACATTCCCTGAACATGTCACGAACCGGGAACTGGTGAAATTTTCTCATGACCCAAGTGCGCGGGTCCGGCTCAATGCCCTTTTCGAAGCAGGAAACAGGAAGAATACTGAATTTATCAAGATCTTTGAAAATGCCCTTGAAGACAGCCAGCTCAATGTAAGGACCAGGGCATGTCTTGCTTTAGGCAATCTTGTGAATTCAGATGCCCTTGCCCTGCTTGAAAAGGTTTTGAAGGATGACCGTTCCTGGTATGTCAGAGGATATGCATATAGGGCAATAGGCAGAATACGTCCTATTTCCAAAAGTGTGATTTTCAGGAGTGAAACATGAGCTGCCATCTGTAAAGGATTGGCTGCCCGAAAGCACTTCTATGATCTTTTGCAAGCTACTTTAATGTGAAAATATAAGCTCTGTCCGAGTGATATTGGCAGATTGTATTGTTGAATATTATATGTTAGGCATCATAGGGAATTCAGGAAAGGAAGACCAATGGCTCAAGATTTCACCCAGATACAGGAACAAATATCGGAAGAAGATAAGGAAACGAAATTACTGAAGAGTCTTTCCGGCATCAAAAACACCATCATGGTCATGAGCGGCAAGGGCGGTGTGGGGAAATCCACTGTTTCCGCCAATCTCGCCGTGGGTCTGGCACATAAGGGGTACAGGGTAGGGGTGCTCGATGGTGATATCCACGGGCCTGATATGCCCAAGGTGCTTGGTGTAGAGGATGGCAAGCTCATGGCTGATGAAAACGGGAATATCCTGCCTGTCAAGGTTCTTGAAAATCTCAAGCTCGTCTCTGTAGGGTATCTAATCGACAGTCAGGACACCCCGGTTATCTGGAGAGGGCCTATGAAGCACTCGGTCATGAAACAGTTTTTGCGCGATGTTAACTGGGGCGAGCTGGATTTCCTGGTCGTGGATCTGCCACCCGGCACCGGTGATGAACCCCTTTCCATAGCGCAGATAATCAAAAATGCGCAGGGAGCCGTGCCTCCCAGTGCGGTTGTTGTAACGACACCTCAGGATGTGGCTCTGCTCGATTCACGAAAGAGCGTGCAGTTTGCCCGTGCCCTGGAGCTGAAGATTCTCGGCATTGTTGAGAACATGAGCGGATTTGCCTGTCCTCATTGTGGTGAAACCATAGACCTTTTCAAAATAGGCGGAGGCAGAAAGGCGGCAGAAGACCTCGGTGTTCCATTCCTGGGCTCAATCCCCATTGATCCCAAGATTGTAACAGGCACTGATGAGGGCAAGCCGTTTATCGCTTACGATAATGGTTCCGGGTCGGTCAAGGCTTTTAAACAGATACTCGATACCATTATCGAGAACTCGTAACGTTTTTTATGGAATTGCATACTTGATATTACCCGGCATATCGTTTTAACTAGATGAATACCCAGGAATGAGAGTGAAAGAGTATATGTTTGAGTTCCACATTTCAAAGAGATCTCGAGATATCTACGGTTTTGACGAATCTCTGTTTTCTACCTCTGGAAACGTGATTTTTGCCGATTTCGCTGCTGCAAGAAGATTTGCAGACAAGATGAATACTGTACGTAATGCGGCAAAATATCCCGAACGTGCTGTAAAAGCCGGTGAGATCAATGCAATGGGGCTCATAGACGAGATCCTCCATTACATGGTGGAACTCTATAGAAGGACTGTAAACAAGAATGCCATCGCAGATGCCTATGCTTTATCACAAAGTAATATTGGGGATGTAGATGCCACCCTGGAGCAGTTTATAGACATATTTCCTCCTGTTGCAGTCTATAAGGACGTAATAACATCAAAACAGTACATACGTGCAGATACCATGGGCGTGCCCAATACACATATCTCCCTGGAAGAGATGATCCTTCTCTATGTATCCAATATGAATCCGGCATTTCAACCTTATATAGAGCTCTTCGATGATACGCCTCTTGAGGAAAAAACCCGCTATCCGGAAATTATCCGGTACATCGAGAAATATTTCGCTTCCCAGCCCGGATTCGGTCCCCATGGTCAGAATCTTCTCGAGCTGCTTATGGCACCGGCAAAGGCTGCCCCGAATTCACTCTTTGACCAGCTGGAATATATCCGTATCCATTGGGGCAGTTTCATCTCAGAGCTTCTCATACGGATACTGGGCGGGATAGACTTCATGAAGGAAGAACGCAAGGCCCATTTTATGGGGCCCGGACCTGCCCTTGTACCGCGTTTCACACTGCGGGATCTCGAAGAGATTGAACGGTTCAGCCCCGATGAGGACTGGATGCCGCACCTTGTTCTCATAGCAAAGACCGTTTATGTATGGCTCTACCAGCTCTCGAAAAAATACGGCAGACAGATCTCCAGGCTGGACCAGATCCCTGACAGCGAGCTTGAGATACTCGCCGGATGGGGTTTTACCGGTTTATGGCTTATCGGAATATGGGAGAGAAGCCCTGCCTCGAAAAGGATCAAACAGATTACCGGGAATCCTGAGGCTGCTGCCTCGGCATATTCGATCTATGACTATGTGATTGCCCATGACCTCGGAGGAAAGGCCGCATTCGAGAATCTCAAGGCCCGTGCCAGGGGCTATGGGATCAGGGTTGGCACCGACATGGTCCCGAACCATATGGGCATCTATTCGAAATGGGTTATTGAACACCCGGAACGTTTTCTGCAGCTCGAATACAGCCCGTTTCCGTCATACAGCTTTACCGGGGAAAACCTCTCACATGACGATCGGGTCGAAATACGTATCGAGGACGGCTACTGGGACAGAAGGGATGCTGCAGTCGTTTTTCAGCGTATAGACAGGCATACCGGCGATGTCCGGTATATCTATCACGGAAATGACGGGACGAGCATGCCCTGGAACGATACTGCACAGCTTGATTTTTTGAAGCACGAGGTGCGTGAAGCAGTTATCCGCACCACCATAGAGATTGCAAAAGACTTTCCAATCATCCGGTTCGATGCTGCTATGACCCTGGCAAAGCGCCATTTTCAGCGGCTTTGGTATCCTCTGCCGGGCTATGGCGGAGACATTCCCTCAAGGGCCGGCCAGAATGTGTCCCAGGAGGATTTCGATAACGAGTTTCCCGTGGAGTTCTGGCGTGAACTTGTGGATCGTGTGGCTGCAGAGGCGCCGAATACACTGCTTCTCGCAGAGGCATTCTGGCTCATGGAGGGCTATTTTGTCAGGAGTCTGGGCATGCACAGGGTATACAACAGCGCATTCATGAACATGCTCAAATCCGAAGAGAACAGCAAGTACCGGGATGTGATAAAGAATGTTCTGAGGTTCAATCCCGAGATACTCAGGCGTTTCGTCAATTTCATGAACAATCCCGACGAAGAACCTGCTGTAGAGCAGTTCGGCAAGCAGGACAAGTATTTCGGCGTAGCCACCATGATGGTTACCATGCCCGGATTGCCTATGTTCGGCCATGGACAGATAGAGGGTTTCTGCGAGAAATACGGTATGGAATATACACGTTCCTACTGGGAAGAGACCGTGGATGAAGAACTGATACGAAGGCATGAAAGGGAGATATTCCCTCTTCTGAGAAAAAGGCATCTTTTCAGCGGTGTTGAGAACTTTGTTTTGTATGATGTGTTTAACAAAGATGGGTACGTGAATGAGGATGTCTTTGCCTACTCGAACATGTCCGGCAGCGAGAGGGCTCTTGTTGTATATAATAACCGTTATGCCGAGGCTGAAGGATGGATTCGAAGGTCGGTCGGCATAAGTGTCGGTGATGCCGGTAAAAGGCATGTTGTACAAAAGAGCCTGGCGGAATCGCTCAATCTTATCGATGAAGATGCCGTATTCTATCTGTTCAAGGACATGCAAAGCGGCAACGAATATCTGCGCAGCGGCCCGTCAATGTGTAATGAAGGCCTCTATATCCACTTGGGCGCGTTCAAGGTGAATGTATTTACCGATTTTCGTGAGATGAAAGACTATGACGGACAGTTAAGAAGGCTCCATGACAGGCTCGACGGGAGAGGAATACCGGATATTCTGGGTGCACTTAACGAATTGTATCTTGAAAAAGTCTTGTCTCCGTTCAAGGAACTCCTCAGTGCGGATTTTCTTGCCCGTACACTGAAAGACGGCCGCGCCAGCACAAGCGTTACCAGGGAGTACACAGCGAGGCTGTCGCATTTTCTCTCGCAGGCACAGGAATTCCGTCAAGCCGGCTGCGATCTGGTGAATCTCGGCGAAAGCATATGCGGCCTTGCAGAGGCTATCATCTGTATCGAGGAACTAAAAGAACTTCCTGCAGGAAAGATGCAGCCATGTGTTGAGTATCTATTTTCCAGGATGCCGCAGGGACTTTCAGAAGATCTTTCCTGGTGGAGGGTTCCCCTTGTCTGGTCTATGGTCTGCAGGCTCGGCATGCTGTTTTCTGAGCGGGACGTTGCCGGCAGGAGCCGGGCGCTCATGGATGAGTGGATGCTGAACAGGGAAATCGTCAGACTATTCCGAAGCCTTGGCCTTGATGAACGAACAGCTGAATATGAAATGCTTCTCGTAGAGATCCTCACCCGGTACCAGGACTGGGAATATTACATCCTCAAAGGTGATATGGACCTCTTGATGCGGTCCATGCTCTCCGATTCCGATGTCAGAACCTATATTGGTGCAAACGAGTTTCAGGGAAAATGGTGGTACAACAAGGAATCCATGGAAAACCTGCTGTATTGGCTCTTCACGGTATCGGTAATTCAATGTCTTGCCCTGTACCATGAAGATTCAGGCACACTTCGAAAGCATATTATACGGAACTATCAGATCATAAAAAAGATAATCAAACACTCTGATGAATCCGGCTTTGCTCTGGATGTGTTTCTCTCTTCTCTGGATAAGAAGGCCCAGAAGAAACACGCAGCAAGATAACTTATATAAAGTATCCTGTCAGAAATGGCTGCTGCCGTCCCAGCAGTGGGTACACAGTTTTTCCTTGGGCATGCCGATGGCCTTGACAAGGTCATCCATCATCTGGAACTTCAGGGTTGACAGCCCCAGGCGCTTGCGGATCTTCTCCACCATAGCCATGTTCTTCTCAGACCCTGCATTTGCATACTCTTCAAGGAATTTATCATCAGAGCCTTCTATCTCCCGAATGGCAATCCGGCCCGCAAGGTCAAGTGTGGAGCGTGATGTGGAAAAGTTCAGAAACTCACAGGGATAGATGAGGGTAGGGCAGGCAACCCGCATATGAATCTCCAGGGCGCCGTAGTCAAAAAGGATCTGGACATTGTCTTTCAGCTGGGTGCCGCGGACAATGGAGTCATCACAGAATACAATTTTTTTGCCCTCTATGATCGATTTATTGGGAATGAGTTTCATCCTTGCCACAAGATCTCTCATTGACTGGTTCTGAGGCATGAAGCTTCTCGGCCAGGTAGGGGTGTATTTGACATAAGGCCTCATATAGGGGATGTGTTTTTCGTTTGCATAGCCTACGGCATGTCCGATTCCGGAGTCCGGTATCCCTGATACGAGATCCGGTTCAATATCGTCTTTGCGGGCCAGTGCCTTTCCGCATTCATACCGGACCAGTTCGACATTGATGTTTTCATAATTTGATGGCGGATATCCGTAATACACCCATAGGAAGGAACAGATCTGCATTTTGTCCCCGGGTTTTTTCAGCTGTTTATATCCGTCAGGGCTTATTGAGACGATCTCTCCGGGGCCGATATAATAGTCAACCTCATAGCCTAGGTTTGAAAGCGCGCATGATTCCGAGGATGCTGCAAAGGCACCTTCTTTTTTCCCGATAATGATCGGTGTCCTTCCGAGTTTGTCGCGGGCCGCAATGATGCCGTCTCTTGTCAGGATAAGGAGAGAACAGGAGCCCTCGATGGAGTCATAGACATGGGAAATCCCATCAGCGAATGTCGCCTCTTCACAGATATGCATGGCCACAAGTTCTGTTGGATTGATATCTGTGCCAGTTGTCTCGGAGAAGTATTTCTTCTGCAGGAAAGCCTTTTTCCCGAGTTCTTCGATATTCCTGATCTTGCCTACAGTTACAATGCCGAATGTTCCGAGGTGCGAATTGATGATAAGGGGCTGTGCATCATAGTCGCTGATTATCCCGATCCCCATTGTTCCCTGAAAATCAGAGAGTTCAGGTTCGAACTTGGAACGGAAGTAGTCATTTTCAATGTTGTGGATGGAACGGGTGAATCCCTCGCGGTTGACAACAGTGATCCCCCCCCGTCTGGTACCGAGATGAGAGTGGTAGTCCGTACCATAAAAAAGATCACGCACACAGTCATACTGAGAAACAACACCAAAAAGCCCGCCCATACCAGCACCCCGCTCAATAATTAATTTTTTTGATCATTTTATTCGAAAGCGAGAACATCTCGGGTTCGAATGACGTATATCCCTTTTCCGTGTACATATAGTATCTGACTGATTATCCATTTCCAGCTGATCTGTGACAGTGTGGCATTATGGCCCCTGCAGGCACAGAAGCAGCGGAATCATTCCCATTCTATGGTGCTTGGGGGTTTTGAACTGATATCGTATACAACACGGTTTACCCCTGCCACCTCGTTGATGATCCTTGTCGAGATCTTTGCCAGGACCTCGTATGGTATCTTTACCCAATCGGCAGTCATCCCGTCGAGACTCGATACTGCACGGATTGCGATAACATTTGCATAGGTTCTCTCGTCTCCCATGACACCGACGCTTTTGACCGGCAGCAATACGGCAAAGGACTGCCATATGTCGTCATATCCATCGTACTTGCGAATCTCTTCCTGAACCCTTAAGTCAGCCTCCTGAAGGATAGCAACGTTGTGCTCATTCACCTCGCCGAGGATCCGAACACCCAGACCCGGACCGGGGAAAGGCTGCCTGTTGATAAGAATCTCCGGCAGCCCCAGTTCTCTTCCCAGTACCCTTACCTCGTCTTTAAAAAGCTCCTTTAATGGCTCCACGAGATCGAATTTCAGGTCCTTGGGCAGGCCTCCGACATTATGGTGACTTTTGATGGTTGCAGATGGTCCGCCCTTGGCTGATCTGCTTTCGATTATATCGGGATAGAGGGTTCCCTGTGCGAGAAAATCCGCACCACCTATACGGTCTGCCTCTGTGTAGAAGATATCGATGAAGGTGTTGCCGATCCGCTTTCTTTTTTCCTCAGGCTCTGTGATGCCCTTGAGGTTGCTCAGGAAGATCTGCCGGGCATCTACGATATCAAGGTTCAAAGGGTATTGTTCTGTGAAGATACGGCGGATTTCCTCAACTTCTCCTGCGCGGAGAAGACCGTTATCCACGAAGATGGCAGTCATCTGATCTCCGATTGCGGAATTGATCAGTGCAGCTGCAACAGCGGAGTCAACACCGCCTGACAGGCCGCAGATTACTCTGGATCTGCCGACGCGTTCCCTGATTGCCCTGATTGATTCTTCAATAAAACCTGCCATGTTCCAGTCTCCGCTGCAGTGGGCCACGGTAAACAGGTAGTTCTTTATGATCTCTTTTCCCAAAGGGGTATGTACGACCTCGGGATGGAATTGAACGCCGAAGATGTTTCTCTTCAGATCACCCATGGCAGCTATGGGACACACCCTGGTATGCGCAATCACGGAAAAACCCTCAGGTACTGTAATAACCTGGTCGCCATGGCTCATCCATACGTCAATTCCGCCGCCTATGCCGGAAAAGAGCGCGCCGTCAATATCAATGTCAATGGTTGCCGGTCCATACTCCCCTGAACGGCCCCTTTCCAGAGATCCTCCAAGGACCTTTGCGACAAGCTGCATCCCGTAGCAAATCCCGAGAACAGGTATACCCATGTCCAGTATTCCCGGATCTATATCCGGGTGGCCTTTTTTAAGAACCGAGGCAGGCCCTCCGGACAGTATTATTGCCTTTGGAGAGCGCTCTGCCAGATTCTCACAGGTTATGTCGTGCGGCAGAATCTCGCAGTACACACCGCATTCCCTTACACGCCGTGCTATAAGCTGTGCGTATTGAGATCCATAGTCAAGAACGGTCACAAGTTCATGCATAATAAGGTTCCTCGGTTATTGGAATACTCTCTCTATATGTCTGCATCAAAATACTTCCGGTGGGATACAGTTATTGTAAGCCACTGAGCCGGGCCTAAAGAGAAATGTTCCCGGTATATACGATGTCAACACTGCCCCTGAGCCATACATCCGAGAAGCTTTCATGATCGAGAAGAAAATCTATACTCAGTTCTCCTCCCGGCATGTGGACATGCACCGGCGGTCCGGGTACATGCCTGACACAGTTGCTGATCAGGGCAGAGGCAACAGCCCCGGTTCCGCAGGCAAGGGTTTCAGCCTCGACACCCCGTTCATAGGTGCGTACCCTGATATGACCGTCCTCCATGATCTGAACAAAATTCACGTTTGTGCCCGCAGGGCTGAAGTGCTCATGCATACGTATGGCGCGGCCGAGTTCGATGATACTGATGGTGGAGAGATCTTCCGTGAAGATCACGGTATGGGGTACCCCTGTGTTAATGAAATCAACGCGATGCTGCTGTGTGCCGATATCAAGAAGGATGTCTTTTTCCAGGTTATGAGGGTCGGTCATCCTGATGGAGATATCGTGCGTGTTTACCTTTGCCTCGATTATACCGGCTAAAGTATTGAACCACATATGCCTGCCGGCAACCTTATGTTGAAAGGCAAACAGGGCTGCACATCTGGCCCCGTTACCGCACATCTCTGCCTCGCTTCCGTCGGCATTGAAGATGCGGTAATTGAAATCGGCCTCTGTGCTGCCTTCGATGATGAGGACTCCGTCTGCACCCACTGACGTTCTTCTTGTGCAGTAATGTGCAGCAAAGCTTGACCAGTCAATGGCGTATGTCCCCTGCATGTTGTTGATCACGATAAAATCATTACCAGTACCCGACATCTTGGTAAAGGGGAGCACGTTATCTGCGGTTTTCAGTTTCATGTTCATTCAGCTTTCATTCATGTACTGAGAAGATTATAATCACCAATGTCTGATCCCAGGGTACCATCAGGGATTGAGCTTGCATTAACAAACTCTTCTGTCTAAGTCAAGGTCCCAGGATCTTCCTTCTATAGCTTTTTTCACTGTGAGTTCGTGCTGTAAATATACCTGTTGTTTATACCTTCAGTGCCTGTGATATTCGCGACATCGCCTCCTGAACATGTTCGTAGGTATTAAAGGCGCTTATCCTCACGTATCCGTTTCCGCATGTGCCGAAACCTGCTCCGGGCGTGCATACTACCCCTGCCTTGTTAAGGAGAAGATCGAAGAACTCCCATGAATCCTTATGGGTGTTTACCCAGATATAGGGAGAGTTTACACCTCCGGTACATTTATATCCCAGTGAGAGCAGTTCCCTGCGGATAAGTCCTGCATTTTTAAGGTAATAATCAATGAGCGAAGAGACCTGTTGTTTGCCTTCAGGGGTATAGATTGCTGCAGCCGCTTTTTGAACAGGGTAGGAAACCCCGTTGAATTTTGTTGCCTGGCGCCTGTTCCACAAGTCATGGATCGAATGTGCATTCCCGTTACTGTCCCATGCCATGCATGATCTGGGTACCACGGTATATGCGCAGCGTGTTCCGGTGAACCCGGCTGTCTTGGAGAAGCTTCTGAACTCTATTGCTATATCTCTTGCCCCTTTTATTTCATAAATGGATCTGGGAAGAGTTTCATCACGGATAAAGGCCTCATATGCCGCGTCAAACAGTATCAGCGCATTGTTTTCCCGTGCAAAGTCCACCCAGTCTTTCAGCAGGTCTGCTGTTATGACTGCGCCTGTGGGGTTGTTGGGAAAACACAGGTAGATAAGATCTATCTTTTCCTTAGGCAGTTCGGGTACGAAGCCGTTTTCGCTGGTGCTTTCAAGGTATACGATATTCTTGTATCGGCCCTGAGCAAAGTCGCCTGTCCGCCCTGCCATGACATTTGTGTCGAGATATACAGGATATACAGGATCAGGGATGGCGATCCTGATATCCTGGGCAAACAGTTCCTGAATATTTGCCGTATCGCATTTTGCTCCGTCGCTGATAAAGATCTCGTCAGGGGAAATATCTGCACCGCGTGAAAGAAAATCATTCGCGGCAACAGCTTCCCGCAGAAAGCTGTATCCCTGTTCCGGCCCATAGCCTTTGAATGAACTGTCTTTTGACATTTCATCGGCAGCCAGGTGAAGGGCATCGATACAAACCTTGGGAAGCGCCCTGGTGACATCGCCGATACCGAGTTTGATAATATCTCTGTCCGGATTGGCCTTCTGGAATGCGCTTACCCTTTTCGAAATCTCAGAGAACAGATACGTTGCCCTGAGTTTGAGATAGTTGTCATTGATCCTTATCATAGTCATACCTTTATGTTTTTGATTCATCCCATAGCATGAAACCTTCAAGATTTCCAATGCATGAAGATGTTTTCCTGCACGACATTTTACAAAAATATATAAAGGATACCTGGTGAAATGTCGATGTATCAGTAATATCATAGATTGGATACTGTTATGGATGAGAAAAGGAGTCAGGGGCGCGAGTCATTGACGATCGAGGCCCGCTATCAGGACATTAAGGGCAATGTACTGCGTGGGACAGTGCGCAATATATCTCTGGGCGGTGCTTATATTGAAACACTATCACCGCTAGTCAAGGGTTGCCCTTTGCAGCTTGGTCTGGATGTGAAAGATATCGGAAAGATCTTTGATGTACATGGTCATGTATTGAGGACCGACCTGGAAAAAGGCATGGCCGTCGGGTTTACCGGCAAGAGTAACGAGGCATTGCGGGATCTTATAGACATGATTAAACGTCTTGGGCCCTCTTCGACGCATGTAGGGATAATTGAAGAGGATGTTGATCGCTCCCGGTTAAAGAATCCGGAAAATATGTCGAACAATAGTATATATCAGGATGGCAGGGTGAATAGAAAAGATAAAAGACAACATTCCAGAAAATTGCTGAGGATAGAGGCAAGGTATCAGAATGACCGGGGCAAGGTGTTGAAAGGTACGGTCAGGGATATCAGTCTCGGAGGCGTGTACATCGATACACACTATCCTTTGGAGCCCCAGTCGGAACTAACGCTCAGCCTCGATGCTGTTGATATAGGAAAAGTCATTGATGTACAGGGTTATGTGGTAAGGGCTGTTCCTCACAGGGGTATGGCCATTGAGTTCTCAAACAAGAGCAACCGTGATATCAAACTGCTTCTTAGTGCCATGAGAAAGCTGGACCAGGCTTCACTTCTTTCTCTTAGCAGGTCCGGAATGGGCGGGGAATAGGTTCGTAATTTTCTGTCGAAACAGGCAGGTCAATAAAAAACAGAGCACCCAGTATGAAAAAGGGTGCTCTGTGTGTTCATATCAACAATGAATCTAGATATCAGAAAGCAGTCTTTTTGCCCAGTTTGCGAAATACTGCTCATCTGATACGGATGCCTTTTCCAGCAGGGTTTTTGCTTCGTCCGTGCCATCTGTCTTGAGCAGGACCTCTGCAAGGAATACCTGTCCTTCTGCATCGTCCGGATAGAGCTGATGGTATTCCCTCAGATAGGTAAGCGAGGTATCCTTTTTCTGGAGAGGCCAGGGCAGGACAAACCAGAAACGGCCCAGAGCCTTTATGGGCCCGCCGTCATTATACATCTTGTCCATCTCATAAGATTTTTCGAAACTGCTCTGGGTCTTGTCTTTCAGTCCTTCTTTCAAGGCGGTGAGAATGCTGACTCCGTCGGAATAGTTCCCCACAGAGCACCCGTACCAGAAATATCCTTCTATATTTCCAGGATCAAGCTCTTTTGCCTTGTCGCCGAAATTCATACCAAGCTTTCCGTATTCCTTGCAGATATCTTTCCAGCCTTCAACA
The DNA here is from genome assembly GCA_016934135.1 of Deltaproteobacteria bacterium. Lineage (GTDB taxonomy): Bacteria > Desulfobacterota > Desulfomonilia > UBA1062 > UBA1062 > DSAD01. The sequence goes on from JAFGTK010000132.1 coordinate 20,643, forward strand.
TTGTTTTCCTTGCACGCGTTGGCATACTCACGATAGGATCGGGATGCCTTCCATGCAGCCTCATAGCTGCCGGGATCCGCATTAAGAGCCTGTGCAAACAGATCTCCTGATTTCAGGTAGTTATCCATCCCGCCCTGATCATACAGTTCGTCAGCCTGCGATATAAGGTCTCCTGCCATGATACATACAGGCATCATCATGACGAAAAGAAAACACAAACCTCCTAGTATAACCCTCCTCATAATTAACGATCCTCCTTTATGAAAAATTTCATGCAAGTTTATCGTTATCAAAAATGTTTATCAAGACAAAAGATAGAAAGATATAAATAGAATGCATAAACGAAACAATATCACATAAAGGGTGCTGCCGGGATGGATTGTTTCCGTGCAGGATGCCTGGATACCTCCTTTTACGGCAATGATTCCTCTCTTTTTTGTCTTGCCAAGACAAAGGAAAAGGCGTAGTGGAACTGGGATGGCGTACGGGAATGTCTTTTCTCAGGTACCCAATATGAAAGGTATATCCCTTGATTTGCCTTTTCTCCGTGTCAGATATGTGAAAATTCAGGGTGATCAGCAAAAACAGGTTCAATCAGACGGCAGGATTCAGGTCGCTGATTCGAGCAGGAATGAGGAATTCATATCAAGGCCGGTCAGGGTGCAGTATGTCGAGCCAGCACAGGTAACGACATTAGGCCTTGATCCCATGGTATCGAATGCCTCGGTTATTCATGAACTTGTATACGGACGTATCACTGACGAATCCACGGATATAAGATTGGATGCGGAATACCCTGCGCCAAAGGAATATTTTCCTCCTTCACTTGATCTTATCGTTTGAATAATCTAAAGTATCTCACATGATAGGCATTGTTTCCGACCCCATATTCATGGACCATGACACAGGCGGCTATCATCCTGAAAGTCCTCAACGGATTCATTATATTCACACGCTCTTCTATCAGAACACTCCAGGGATCATGATGATAGACCCTGTCAGCGCCAATGTAGATGATATCGAGCTCAATCACGACAGGTCATATGTTCGCAGGATAGCTCAATGCTGCCGTCCGGGTAAGCTGGTGAACCTGGATATGGACACCGTATGTTCTGAAGATTCCTATAATATTGCCCTGCTTGCAGCAGGTTCTGTCCTCAGGCTCACTGGAATGGCACTGAATAAGGAGATCGATGCCGGGTTTGCCTTTGCAAGGCCTCCGGGGCATCATGCTCTACGTTCAAATGCAATGGGGTTCTGCATCTTCAACAATGTCGCCATTGCAGCCCGAAGGGCGCTTAAATCATTCGGTATAAAAAGGGTCATGATAATAGATTTTGATGTTCATCATGGAAACGGTACGCAAGACAGCTTTTATGGTGACAGAAACGTGATGTATTTTTCAACGCATCAATATCCCTTTTATCCCGGTACGGGAGCGGTCTCGGATACGGGGAAAGGCAATGGCCTCGGGTATACAGTTAATTGTCCGTTGAGCGGCGGGAAACGTGACGGGCATTATATAGCAGCATACCGGTATGTTCTCGCTCCGATCATTCAGGCATATGAGCCGGAACTCATACTTGTTTCAGCCGGTTTCGATGCCCATGCAATGGATCCCATCGGCGGTATGGATCTCAGTTCAAAGGGCTTCGGTGCGATTACAGAAATCATCCGGGATGCTGCTCGTGAGGTGTCCGCCCCCATTGTATTCGCACTCGAAGGGGGGTATAATCTTAATGCATTGAAAGACTCGATTTCTTGTGTTGTTGATATAATGAAAGGAGGGGCATCCCCTGATATTGCCCCAGTTTCAGGGCCGGAACTGGATACCATGATCAGGACCCATCGCAAATTCTGGCCGTTGGTCCATCAATAGGTATTAAGTTTCATTTTCCGGATGCCGAAACATGATGTATGCTTGAGCCAAGACCCATAGAGGCAGTTGATGTAAAGGAATATCGTGCAGGTGAACTGATCGTCCGTGAAGGTGCATCGAATGAATATTTCTATGCAATTCTTCAGGGAGAAGTGCAGATATATCAGCTTGATAAGCCGATAAGGATCCTTTCAGACCACGATGTGTTCGGCCTGGAGAACTACTATCGGGGAATCCCGTACAGTACCACTGCAAAAGCGACGAAAGTGTCACGTATTGCCACATATGAATCAGGATACATAGATGACATTATCTTTTCAAAACCCGGGCTCGTTACCATGCTTTTGCGGTCCGCATTCCTTCAGCTCGAACAGACAACCTCGGTAGCCGAGTCGAATATCCCCTACAGTGAGACAATAAATCTTGACCTTCGCGAATATGAAGACGGCCAGACAATAATCGAAGACGGAACATACGGTACTGAGATATTCAAGCTGTTCCAGACCGAAGGCGGCCTGGAGGTTGTGAAGAAAGGTGTTCGCATCGGTCTGATTACAAACCCCGGAGAGTATTTCGGCGAGATGAGCTTTATCCTAAATGAACCCAGGAGTGCCACGATACGCTCTGTAGGCAAGAGCGTGGTGGAAGTGTTCCCGGTACAGGAAGGCGGTCTTGAGAGGCTGATCCTGGAGAATCCCGAGATCGGCAACAAGATAATCACCACCTTGGCCGAGCGGCTTAAACAGGCGAATCTGTTAATCGTAAAGTAATCACGATATCATGCGCTTTTCGTTAAAAATCCTGCGTATCTGAGGGATTGCTTCAAGGGCCTTTTTTCTTCCCTCGGCTATGGTGCCTTCACCCTTGGTGAATTCCAGCGATCTCACTTCGGTTACATCGGGTTCGATCAGAATATCCGGTTTTTCATGAAGAAGCATAAGCCTGTTCTTCTGATATTGCTGAATATTTGTTGCACTCATCAACACCTCGAAGATATTCAGGGTGTCAGCTTTGTTCTTTCTCAGAAAACTTTTTTCTATAACCGCGCCGATCTTGTCTTTGCTCTCAGAGAGCTGTTCGGTCAAAGCACTGAGCAGATCTTTCTCCAGGATAATCTCGGCCTGGTTGCTGTTTATCATATTCAGGATTCTCCTTACAGACTTTATGCCGTCAAAAACCTTGTATGCCTGGATGGTTTTTACCAGACGGTCGATCAACCACCCGGAAAGGTCCTCGTCGTGTTTCAACTCTTTTTTCTGCGCTGTCACAATTGCCTTTTTCCTTCCTGTATCCGATATGGCGGGCATTTTTGAGTGCAGATTGCATGCAATTGTTATGTCCGGATTAAGGGCTTTCAGTATGTCAAGGGGGAGCGGGTCTGAAACACCGCCGTCAGTGAGGAGCCGGTCCATGTGTACCACGGGCTTGAATACTCCGGGCATTGATATGCTGGCCATTACAGCTTCAACAAGCGGGCCTTCAGTAATCGGTACAGTCTCTCCTGTCAGCAGATCAGTTGCAACAGCTACATAGCGAACAGAGAGATCCTCTATACGGACATCTCCCATGAGATTTTTCAGGAATTTTCTTGCACGTCTGCCTGCAAAGAGTCCTGAAATGGGAAAGACCGGATCGGCATAGAATCGAAGTGCCTCGGTGAACGACAGATCAGAGATAAGGCTCTTGAAGGCCTCCAGTGCCCCTGCAGCATAGAAGGC
>JAFGTK010000014.1 GCA_016934135.1 Deltaproteobacteria bacterium
CTCTGAATAAAACATACCCATCAGTGCATCGATTTGTCTGTTCTCGAGGGCGTCGCGCATCTCGGACCACGGGCCGAGCCGGATTTTAATCTTAAGATCCATTACCTCGGCAACCGCCCTGATCAGATCTACATTGTACCCTGCCGGCCTGCCCTTGTTATCAAGGAATTCATAGGGCGGGAACGCATGGTCACCACCCACGATGATCGTTTCATCTGCTGATTGAACCCCTGCGGTATCTGCATAAACAGGGGACATGAGGCCGCACAGTCCAGCCAGGAGAAGGGTCTTGCATATACTGGCTCGTATCATTCTCATAAGTATTAAAAACCGGTGAGGATCTGTTCCGGCAGTATGGAAACGGTTCATAACACTATAGCTGTCTCCTTTGTTGTCAGCGGGTTCTGTTTTTCGTGATGATGTTTTATGATGTTATATTATATTAATCCTGCATTCTTTTGGTTCAATAGAACAAGCTGCAGAAGTGGGCGTTTAAGGGATATCGGCTGTCCGGAAGTTCAGATAAGGGCCAGGGCATCACATACAGCCATGCCGGAGCGTGTGGGGCGGACAAAGCCGCGCTCAATAATGATGAGCCCTGCTTCAGCCAGTTCTTTCAGAGCCGGGCCTTTTTCTTTCATGAGATCGCATCCATAATGCTGCTGAAATACCTTCAGGTCTATTCCTCTTTTTGTTCGAAGGCCCAGAAACCAGGCCTCCATGAGCAGTTCTTCGGTGCCCAGCATCTCCGAGGCGCTTACAGGCGGTTTTGCATTGTCCAGGTCATGTACATACTCAGCAAGTGATTCGTGATTCCACCAGCGAGAGTTTTCCTTGAAAGAATGGGCGGACGGTCCGAGGCCGAGATAGGGTGTATGATCCCAGTATTTCCGGTTATGTCTGGATGCCTTCTCCATGCCTTTTGCGAAATTTGAGATCTCATAATGGATGTACCCCGAATCTTCGAGTATTTCAGAGGTGCTCATGAAAAATTCGCGTAGATTATCCTGCGAGTGAACAGGGAGTTCCTTGTTCTCGCATCTGCATCCGAGTGGTGTACAGGGTTTTATTTCCAGCTCATAACATGACAGATGAGAGAGATTCAGCGAGATTGCCTTTGTCAGCGTGTTGTGCCAGTTGCTCAAGGTCTGGCCGGGCAGGCTGTAGATCAGGTCTATGCCGATATTTTCGAACCCGGCTTTGAGAGCGTCTTCAACAGCACGCAGCGCCTGATTGCAGTTGTGCCTGCGTCCCAGAAGGATCAGTTCCCGCTCGTCAAGGGATTGAACGCCGATATTGATCCGGTTTATGCCCTGCCCCCTCAATCTTTTGAGGTCTGCCAGGCCCAGATCGGCCGGATTCACCTCCATGGTGATCTCCGAGTCCTGTTGTATCGAAAATACATTGTGGACCTTTTCCATGATGGTCTCGATCTGATTCAATGAAAGCAGGGAAGGGGTGCCTCCGCCCAGGTAGACAGTGTCGAATGTGGAAAAATCATCCCGATAGACATCGATCTCCTTGAACAGGGCATGGAGATAGCCTTCTATGAGCCCGGTATCGGTAATGGAATAAAAGTCGCAGTATGCGCAGCGGCTCAGGCAGAACGGGATATGGATATACAGTCCCGGGACCGGGTTTTTTTCGATGCTCATCAATCCGAGTCGGATTTCAGGACCGCTAAAAAGGCACTCTGCGGTATACTGACAGAACCGATCATCTTCATCCGCTTCTTGCCTTTTTTCTGTTTTTCCAGCAGCTTCCGTTTGCGAGTGATGTCACCTCCGTAGCATTTTGCTGTTACATCCTTACGGAAAGCCGATATTGTTGACCGGGAGATGATCTCGCCCCCTATGGCACCCTGAATGGCGATCTTGTACATCTGCCTGGGGATCTCATCCTTTAGCCGGTCACAGGCCTGAACCCCGCGGGAACGTGCCCGGTCGCGGTGTACAATCTGGGATAGTGCATCGACCTTCTCTCCATTGACAAGAATATCCAGAAGGACAAGGGGACTTTCCCTGTAGTCGATCAGGTCATAATCATACGAGCCGTAGCCCTGTGTTACGGATTTGAAACGGTCGTAGAAATCGTAGATAACCTCTGACAGAGGCATCTCGAACACCAGCTCTGCGCGGCCCGGGCTAGGGTAGTTCATGGTCGAGTTCACGCCCCGCCTTTCAACACAAAGGTTCATGACGGGGCCGATATAACGTTCCGGAAGCATCATGGATGCCCGGATATAAGGCTCTTCTGCCTTGTCGATTGCCATGACACCCGGATAATGCGAAGGGTTGTCCACGTAAAGCACGGTTCCATTCTTCAGGGTAAAACGGTAACGGACACTTGGAACAGAGAGGATTATGGACAGATCATACTCCCGCTCCAGTCGCTCCTGGACGATGTCCAGGTGCAGCAGGCCGAGAAACCCGCACCTGAAGCCCAGACCGAGGGCTACTGAGGAATCCTTTTCATAAATAAAGGCAGCGTCGTTAAGCTTGTACTTGTCCAGGGCCTCTGCAAGGTCTTCATAATCGTCGGAGGAAATAGGGTAGATAGAGGCAAAGACGACAGGTTTGACCTCTTTGAACCCGCCAAGGGGTTTTGCACAGGGGCGGTCGTCCAGGGTGATCGTATCGCCTATGCTTACGTCTGAAACCGTTTTTATGCCTGCAATGATATAGCCCACTTCGCCTGCCGAGAGCTGTGCGCACTTCTGGCGGGTCATGAGAAAATGCCCGACCTCTTCCACACGGTAGACAGAATCATTAAACATGAACCGGATGACATCACCGGCCTTGAGCGTACCGTCGAAGAGCCGGCAGTTGATCACTGTGCCGCGGAAGGCATCGTAATGGGCGTCGAAAATCAGTGCTGCTAGCCTCTGTTTTTCATCCCCGGCAGGCTCCGGAATCCGCTGCACAATGGCTTCTAATATCTCGCTTATCCCTGTCCCGTCTTTTGCAGAGCATTTCAGGTGCGTGTCCGGGTCCAGCCCCAGTTCCGAATCTATCTGCTCAAGGACGCGCTCCACATCGGCCGAGGGAAGGTCGATCTTGTTGATGACCGGGATTATCTCGAGATCGTGTTCCATGGCAAGGTAGAGATTGGCAAGTGTCTGAGCCTGAACACCCTGCGCGGCATCGATCAGCAGCAAAACACCCTCGCAGGAGGCCAGTGACCGGGAGACCTCATAAGAGAAGTCCACATGGCCGGGCGTATCAATAAGATTCAGACTGTATGTCTTTCCATCACTGGCTGTATAGGGCAGCGTGATGGCCTGGCTCTTGATCGTGATCCCGCGTTCACGCTCGATATCCATGTTGTCGAGCATCTGGTCTTTGTAGTTCCGGGCGTCACAGACCCCTGTATGCTGTATCAGACGATCGGCAAGTGTGGACTTGCCGTGGTCGATATGGGCAATAATACTGAAGTTGCGGATATTTTCCATATATGTTTATCTCTCACCTTTTTTCATATCAGCTGTTCAGGTCTCGTAGTAAATGCCGCGGGGTTTGTCAATCAGGAGATTCCC
>JAFGTK010000133.1 GCA_016934135.1 Deltaproteobacteria bacterium
AAGGTGATGATGTCTCATCCGAACCGGGTATTCTCCCGCAATGACCTGGTGAACCTGGTGCAGGGCTACGAGTTCGAGGGATACGACCGCACCATCGACACGCACATAAAAAACCTGCGAAAGAAGATAGCGGCGCTGCAGCCTGAAAAAGAAATTATTACCTCCGTGTATGGAGAGGGCTACAAGTTTACGGCGGAATGATCCCGATCTGGTGAATTCGGAAACTCAGGCAGAAAGACCCGTTAGCGTATGATGCGAGGCAGGACAGGACCTGGAGTTAATGATCCAGGTCAGAAGGCGGAAGATTAGAACATTTTGAATTGTACGATCAGGAATCCTCTAAAAACATCTTCGTGTGAGCGGGGTTACCCGCGGTGAAAGAACATCGCACCTCAAGGTGCTCCCACGAGGAATGTTTGGGTAAAAAATAGAACAACTGAGGTAATTGCAAAACTCTCGGGACGATTCCCGGGAAGGCTTAGGACCCAGTAAATACAAGGTCTTCTGGGTCCCCGCCTTCGCGGGGACGACTTGATAGTAGTAATTTTACAATTGTCTCAACCAGACAAATTTAACCACCTGCGATCATACGTACATCATTTGCCCTGAATTTGCGGCTTCCACGTTTGCCTCATGCCCAGGGCCTGAAGCCCAATACCGTGTGTACTCCGTTGCTCCAGCAACCCTCATCATCCGCTTGGGGTTTTCATGCAGGGCCCGGGAATAAAACCAAGGCCCAGCATACCCGCCGTCTAATCAAACGCCATGTTGGTCTTCCAGACCTCCCAGACCTTGCCCACGAGGTCCGGCCCTGGTTTCAGTGTCATCTTGCCCGGCTTCCATCCCGAAGGTGTTGCTTCTGTGCCTTTGCTCTTGCGAACCACCTGGAATGCCTGAATCTGCCGCAGAGACTCGCTTACGTTTCTGCCCACAGGCGGGGTCAGCACCTCGTATCCCTGTATAACACCATCCGGATCGATGATAAACCTTCCCCGGGTTTCCACACCGGCATCCTCATCATACACCCCGAAAACACTACCGACTTTTCCACCTGCGTCGGAGAGCATGGCAAAGGGAACCCCGCCTTTGACCATCTTGGAGAGTTCATGATCGTTCCACATCTTGTGGACAAATACACTGTCGATGCTCATGGAAAGGACTTCTACATCCAGCTTGACGAATTCGGAATATTTCTCGGCAACTGCCGAGATCTCGGTTGCTCAGACAAAGGTAAAGTCACCCGGATAGAAGCACAGCACCACCCATTTTCCCAGATAGTCTGATAACTGCACTGATATGAATTTCCCTTTGTGATATGCCGGCGCCGAAAAATCCGGCGCCTTCTGTCCGACCTTGATCATGGATCTCACCTCCTCGATCATACTTTCTTCCTTTACCGGTGCCTTCTTTTTCTTTTCTCCTACCGGACCTCCGGTCGGCCTGGCGCAGCCGGCCTTTATCTCCTTTGCCATGAACCATCCTCCTTTCACTGATCTATGCTGCTGAAATTTCAGATATCATTTCGCTTTCATTCTTACAATGATAACTATGAGTCTATTGAATTCAAGAAGGAGATCTATTCATTAATACTCATCAATAAAAAATTGCAGGTAATGGACTCCGGTCTGGTGAAAAGATTCATTACAGGGTGCAAACCCTGCGGCACCATACAGTATGGATGCCGGATATTCTCCTGTTGACAGACCCGTTGCATCAATGTCACGCTGAATACCGATGCACGCAACATCCACACGCACAGGCATCACATTCTTCGAAAGGGGGCAGCATGAAGGTTGTCATCATAGGCGGCGATGCAGCGGGCATGAGTGCCGCAAGCCAGATCAAGCGGCTCAAACCCGACTACGAGGTTATTGTATTCGAACGGGGGCAATACATCTCATACGCGGCATGCGGCATTCCTTATTTTGTCGAAGGTGCGGTGGGTGACATGGAAGCACTGGTGGAGGTTACTCCGGACGAGGCACGGGATAAGCGCAAGGTGGATCTCAGGCTCGGCCACAACGTCACTGCCATTGACCCCGGCGATCTTACCGTCACGGTTGAAAAGGACGGGGATCATTTCACCCAAGCTTTCGACCGGCTTATCATAGCAACCGGTGCCCGCCCCCAGACCATGGGCCTCGAGGCGGGCCAGTATTCAAACGTCTTCACCATGAACGACCTGTCTGACGCTGCGCGAATAAAAAGCTTCATCACCATGCACAAACCAAAGAGCATCGCTGTGATCGGCGGCGGGTATATCGGGCTCGAGGCGGTAGAATCGTTCAGCGAGCAGGGGATCAAGACAACGCTTGTCCACCGCAGACAGGACCTTCACCGCGCCTTTGAGAAAGAGGTCTCCGACATCATCAAGAAAAAACTCTCTGAAAAGGGTGTGATCCTCCGCCTTGGTCAGTCTTTCTCAGGGCTGGAACAACGCGGGGACAAGATCGGCATTGTCCGCGACAGCGACATTATCGAGGCAGATGCAGTCCTGCTCGCCCTCGGTGTCGTGCCAAACAGCGAACTTGCCGAAGCAGCGGGAATAACCCTGGGTACAAGCCGGGCCATCCGGGTCAACGGGTTCATGCAGACCAGTATCGATAGGATCTATGCTGCAGGAGACTGTGCAACGGCCAGAATGGTCAACTTCGGGCTCGAGGTCCACGCCCCGCTGGCCCTGAAAGCCAACAAGCAGGGCATGCTCGCCGGCATGCATATTGCGGGCGAGGAGGAGCCTTTTGCCGGCGTCATGAACGCATCCATCACCAAGGTATTCGACCTCGGTGTCGCTCGCACCGGGCTGTCCTTCGCACAGGCCGGTGAGATGGGGCTTGAACCGGAAAAGGTCATGGTGACTTCCAGAGACCGTGCCAGGTATTATCCGGGTTCAGCGCCCATAACCTCGCTGGTGATTGTCAGCAGAAAAGACCGGCGCGTCCTCGGCGCCCAGCTTGCAGGGAGCACCGGAGCGGTCAAGCGGATCGACGTGTATACCACCGCTATTCAGAACAACATGACCATTGATCAGGTCTTTGATCTCGACCTGGCCTATGCCCCGCCCTTCTCCCCGGTGTACGACCCCGTGCTGCTTGCGGCACGGATAGCAAGGAAAAAGATTTGACAGGGAACCCGGATTCACCTGCTTGATGTACCTTGACAAGGCGCTTTCTTTGTTAACACCTGCTGTTGCCTGAATATGGTTGCTCATCAGGCGGTAATGACTGATCGCTCTCCGGTTCTCTCTTCACAACGGAAAAACCAAAGGGTCAGGCATCGACATTCAACGTATCAGATGATTATTTTTGTTGAATGTTGGGATGCGAACTCTTTGTGCGCCTCCTATTTGATGTCCGGCGGCGGCTCGACCCTGTCTACCGGGATCTCGATCTTCTGGGTTTCGGGCTGCATCTTCTCGATGACCATGGCATGGTACAGTTCTTCCTGCAGACCGCTGTACAAGCTGTAACACATGATCAGCAGCACAATGGTGAACGGCAGGCCGGTGGCGATGGAAGCGCTCTGCAGGGCCGCAAGCCCTCCTCCCATGAGCAGTGCCGCGGCGCAGACCCCTTCCATGACCCCCCAGAAGATACGCTGGGGAATGGGGGAATCGAGCTTTCCGCCGGACGTGAGATGGTCTACCACCAGAGAGCCGGAATCGGAGGAGGTCACGAAGAATACGGTTACCAGCACTATACCGATAAAGGAGGTTATCCTGGTAAAGGGAAAGCTTTCGAGCATCACGAAAAGCGCTGTTGAAACATCCTTGCTGACCGCGGCAGCGATGTCGGCAGTACCGCTGAGCTGAAGCCAGAGGGCCGACCCGCCGAAGGTCGACATCCAGAGGAAGGAGAGCAGCGTCGGAAAGATCATGACGCCCAGGATGAACTCACGAATGGTGCGGCCCTTGGAGATCCGCGCGATAAACATGCCGACAAAGGGAGACCACGATATCCACCATCCCCAGTAGAAGATGGTCCAGGCATTCTGCCAGTTGCTTCCCTCCACCCCGTAAAAGGTCTCGACCCAGAAACTCAGCTGCGGCAGGTTCTGGATATAGAATCCGATATTCTGGGTAAATGCCTTCAGGATATACACGGTCGGGCCTGCGAGAAGGAGAAAGAGCATAAAGATACCCGCCGTATACATATTGGCCATGCTCAGCATTTTGACACCCTTATCCAGGCCGGTGGCAATGGATATGACGGCGAGCAGTGTGATCGCCCCGATAAGCACAACGGCAAACCCCGTCGAAGTCGGAAAGCCGAACAGATAATTGAGCCCCGAGGCCACCTGTGAAACACCGAGCCCCAGCGACGTGGCGAGTCCGAAAAGGGTTGCCAGTACGGACAGGATATCAATGAGATTGCCCCAGAAGCCAAAGATCTTCTCCTTAAGGAGAGGGTAGAAGATCGACCTGATCGTCAGGGGAAGACCGCGGTTGTATGCGAAAAAGGCAAGCGAAAGCCCTACAAGCGCGTAGATACCCCACGGATGAATTCCCCAGTGATAATAGGTGAGGCCCAGGCCAACCTGGGCTGACTGGGCCGTCTCCGGCGATACATCGAACATCGGGGAAGGAGTCATATAGTGAAAGATCGGTTCGGCAACGCTCCAGAACATCAGCCCGATGCCCATTCCGGCGCTGATAAGCATGGCATACCAGCTGAACGTACTGAACTCCGGGAGCGCATCCGGCCCTCCGATCCTGATCTTACCGTAATCGCTCGACGCAATCAGCACCATGACAATGACGAAGAAATTTGCAGCCAGGATATAGAGCCAACCGAAGGTATTGCCGATAACGTCCAGCAGATACTGAAAGAACGCTGCAGACTGTTCCCTGAAGATGACGGTCAATACAATGAACAGCAGTACCAACCCGCCTGCAGCAAAGAAAACCTGGGGGTGCAGATCGAACCCGAATCCTGTCCAGTTATCTTCTCCGGGCTTGTGCCCCTGGGATTCATCATAATACGTTGCCGTGGGGATAATCTGCAGGCCGCGAAACGTCCGACGCTCTTTTATGGCTTTGTTCTTCTGGCTCTCCCAGTGTTCTCGGGCTATCTCGATGGCCTTGTGCTCATAGGTCCGTTCTTTCCTCTTCTTTTTCTTCGCCTGTTTCTTTGCCATCACTTTCCCCCTTTCAATTTCATACCGGGCAGTTCAGGCCGGTTTCAAGGAACACGGCGCTTACCCGATCAAAATATACCATTCTCCCGACACAGCATCTCTGCATGGTATTATGGTAAACTTTAATGGAACCACTGAATAAATCAATACCTGAGGGTCTTTGGATTGAGCAGCGGATTTGAGCACCCGGGTGGAATCCGGCGGATCGATTAAGGCAAAGGGGACGTCCTCAGACCCTCTGAAATAAAAACTTCAGGATACCAACTTCCTGGATTTCACGGACGCGCCTTTCACAAATCCATGGGAAAACCATCTCAGATTTTGCGTAAATTTCCCTGAATCTTCCTTTTCAAAATATTATACTGCAAGACCCCGGTTGCTCCTCAGGGATTACCCCCCTCAATTCAAAGGCTCGCTATCCGTTGGCTGGCCTGCCTTCCGGGCCGGGGTTCTCAGCCGCTTAAACTATACAACCTTGCCCGGCACCGCAGTTCGAAATGCTTATATGCTCCGATCCAATATCTCAAGCAGTTCCTTGTTCTCAGGTATATCCGCCATACTCCTTGCGTATTGCGAGAAGAGCACTACCCCTTTCGTGTCAATGATAAACAGCGCCGGCATCCGTCCCAGTTTCATGAGGTTACATTCCTGTCCGTAGAGTTTTCCCAATCTCCCATCGGGGTCAGGAATGCCGATAAACGGGAGGTCTTCTTTTTCCCAGTAGGCACTGACCTCTGCTTTTTCATGAGGCGCAACGACAACGATTCGAGCTTTCCTGCCGGTAAACTCTTTGATCTCTTTTTTCATCTGCCCCAGATGCTTTCTGGCAAACGGTCAGCCGAACCCCCGCAGGAACACGAGCACGACCGGTCCGTCCTTGATCAGACCGGAAAGACTTCTTGTTATGTCATTGCTGTCGCCTGCAGAGAACTCCGGGGCTGCAGATCCAATCTTCAGCTTCATATAAGCACCTCCATCAGTATCGTTGTCTTCAAGGGCGCCAGAGGCCAGATGTATTTCTGGTCTTTATGGTGTCTCCACCGGCAGCAGCTGCGCACAGGGCCGGCCGGGGGAGGGAGTGTGCGAAGATAAAAACGGCCAGGAATACAGTACCTGCTGGAAAAAAATAGTTCTTCGAGCCAATTGAACAATTACTACTATCTTGTCGTCCCCGCGACTTGTCGGGCGAAGCTTTTGCGAAGCCTGAGGGCGGGGACCCAGAAGTCTCTGTATGTACTGGATTCAAAGTCTCCGCGTGAATGACAGCCCGAAAGTTGTGCAATTACCTCCTTCATAATGAATTTATAAGATTTTATTCTGGAATAACAAGAAAAATAGCAAAAGACTCATGCCTGAACATTCAACCTGTTAATGGAATAACCCAGGTCCTCCTCCTGTAAGAATATCCATTTTTCCGATGTCTTACTGTTGTTGACAAACGAGTCAAGGTATTGATTTTGTTCTTTTAATTTGATCTCTGTTTGTGCTAGAAACCTATCCCATTGCGCACGTTCATGGAGGACACTGATGACAACACCCATACAGCAGAAGATACGGAATAAAAAAAGAACACCACAGCAGATCGCTGATATGGTGAAATCCGGCGACTGGATCAACAGCGGAAGTGTAGGCGGCGATTCAACCGCATGCTTAGAAGCCGTTGCACAAAGGCTCGGTCCAGGTCCAGGGCAACTCAGAGATATCGAACTATGGCTCTATGCCATGTTCTATCCCCATCCGGAGTTCCAGGAGATCGACCCCTTTCAGGAATACCACTGCATTCACGAATTCTTTTTCTTCCCCTGGAATCGCAAGGCAAGAGACATGAATAACGTAACCGACTGGTCTCACTGGGGATGGGCCTACGGAATGTGGGCTCATCATTACCGCTTCGTGAATGCAGCCCGCCAGGGACGAGGGATGGACTGGTGGTTCAATGCCGTAACACCGCCGGACAAACACGGGTTTTTCAACATGTCGTACGGGACGAACAACTGCAACATCTTCAAGCAGACAGCGAAAAAGATCGTCTTCGAGGTACGGTCAGACTACCCCTGGGCCGAGGGCGGCAGGTTCAACACAATTCACATCGACGATATAGATTACTGGGTAGAGGTGGACTGCGAGAAATACAAGTGGCCGCAGATGGATGAGCGGGCTATCAAGGCAAAACCTGAAGAAAAGGCCATCGCCAGTCACATCATGGAAATCATGCGGGATCGTGATGTGGTCCAGGTCGGTGTGGGTTCGCTGCCGTCAGCATGTGTCGGGGCCATGGCTGAAGCCGGATTCAAGGATCTGGGTATTCATACGGAGATGCTTAACCACGGCCTGATCAACCTGATTGAGTCCGGCCAGGTGACCAACGCCTACAAAAACCTTGACCAGGGAAAGAGCGTCTATACCTTCGCCTTTCCTGTGGATGCGAAGTGGTATTACGAGACCATTCACCACAATCTGAATCTGGCCATATACGACATCAGTTATACAAACAACTTCAACATCCTTACCCGGATAGACAACATGATCGGCATCAACAACTGTGTAGCCGTCGACCTCCTGGGGCAGCAATGCTGCGGCTTCTATGATAAGCGGCCCGTATCGAGCACAGGCGGTTTCTTCCAGTTTGCGGCTTTCTGCGGCCAGGCAAAAGGCGGCAGGGGCGTTGCCGCCATGACCTCCCGCAGCAAGCACGGCACCTCCCGGATCGTACCTTTCCTCCCGGAGGGATCGTCCGTAGATGTTCCGGCGCAGTTCTCACATTATGTCTGCACGGAATACGGCATGGCTAATCTCCGGGGGCTGACCGGCTATGAGCGGGCATCGGCGCTTATTTCCATCGCTCACCCTGATGACAGGCCATGGCTGGAGCAGGAAGCGAAAAAGTATGGCCTGTTGCCGCCGAAATTCCCTGTTCCCATGAATCCCCTGGGAGGGAACCGGCGATATCCTTCCTATGATGAGCGAAGAGATTACAAGGTCCCACTTAACAGCGAGATCTGGGGATTCGACTGGGACCCCTATCAGTCAGGCAGGTAATACGCTATCTGCAGTACAGATGTGAAAGCCCCGGATGGCTGTCAATCCTGTCCTCGGCTGAGATTAAATAGCTCAGGATACGACTTCGCCGTTGACAACCAGGAGGATAGTATGATTTATCATTACCGAAATACGCTTTACAAAGGTGTATCCGGTGTGATGACGGGTCCCTTTACCCAAGGGACTGTCCACACTGTTGATCCCGGGCAGCCAGGCTCTCATACCTGTGTTATTCGTTATCTTAAACTAGTACCAGTGTAGACCGATACATTCTCGTATCGCAGGCAGGGTATCATCCGTCCTTCCCGATCTCCCCGGCCCGCTGAAGCGAGATCCGTGCGATAACAGGACCGAACAGCTCATGCAGGACCGTGGCGCCGATGATCACGCCCATGAGCGTACCGGAAAAGGCATCGAACGCGGGATTCTCCTGGATCAGGAGCGCCATCCCGATAACGATGCCGCCCTGGGGGAGAAGACCGCCCGCCGTATAACGCCTGATCTTAGCAGATGCCCGGGTGAGCCGGGCGCCGAGTACCGTACCGGCAATCTTTCCTGCAGCCCTCAGCACCATGAACATACCTACGAAGAGAAGCGACTGGGAGAGCACGCCGAAGTCCAGAAACATGCCGCTGAGCGTAAAGAAGAGTACAAAGACAAGTTCGTCCACATAGCGGTCGAGGATCCGGAACACCTTCTCCTGAGATGGATTACAGTTTACCACCACCACGCCCATTGCCATGGTGGCGAGCATCTCTTCCACATTGGCAATCTTGGCGATGCCAAAGCACATGGTAAGCATGCCGAGTATGAGGACGATAAACGCCCCTTCTGTCTCCCTTCCCAGAAGCGGCGTAATCAGGTTGAAGAGTACACCGAAGACAATCCCCAGGATAACAGCACCGAACACCGCATACACAGGGTGTACGAAAAAGGATATCACAGGCGCATGGGTGTGCTCCAGCATTATCTGGGCGATCACAACGGCAAAGCTGAAATTCACGATGGCAAGCACGTCATCCAGGGCGGCAATGCCCATGATGGTGGAGGTTACCTCCCCCCTTGCGCCATACTCGTGGATGACGGCAAGAGGGGCTGAAGGATCTGTCGGGCTCGCCAGGGACCCCATGAGAAGGCTGAAGGGGATAATCATGCCGCTTAAGACACAATCCCTGGAGAGGCCCAGGGGACAGAGGATCATCAGCCCGGCAAAAACCAGAAGAAAGGGTATCTCTGCCGCAAGAACCGTGATTGAGAGAATGGTTTTGCCGAGTTTTCTGACCTGGGGATAAAGAAGACTGCCCCCGATGGTGAAGGTGATGAACGACAGGGCAATGTCCGTGATCACCCTGCTGCCCGGAACAATCATCCCGGGCTGAAGCCAGTCAAATACGGGTCGTAATACAATACCGGCAAGGATATATCCGGTTATTTTCGGGAGGCGTATCCATTCGGCCACCTCTCCCAAAAGAAATCCGAACAGGACAAGACACCCGAATACAAGGGTGTATTCCATCTGCTACCTCCTTTCGGACAATATGAGCTGCCCGCACACAGACTCCACCGGTCACGCACTGTCAGCAGATGACTCATTTTATCTAGAGCTGAGTGCAACAGTTCGCGACAGTCATTCATGCGCAGGCGGGCTTATCCACTGAATGAGCGTATCCAGTATTATCTATACGTTCTGAACCACTGCCTGCGCCGATATGAATGTCCTTACAAGTATTTTTAATTATTCTAAAGGATAGATACTATGTTTTCAAATCAAATACAGTCCCTGCCGTTCACTGGGATTCACACAGTGCAGCCTCACTCGTTCTTCTCGAAAATCGCTATAGCGTAGATCAAGACCCGGCGTTAAGGGGACATACCTGGTTTGCCTGGCTCGAGACTGGTACGGTAAAATCTTCGGGGTTGTTTTTTCAAAGATCCCCGATATCCCGCTCGTGGAGTCTTTATCCATATAAAAAATTTATTGTTTATGCATTCATATTCCGATAATGATGAATACTATGGAGCATGTGTTTAAGTTGGATGATATTACCTTCCCGCTTCTCATGAAGGACACGATCGATTCTCAATTCACCGGCATCATCTTTGTGTCGTGTGATCAATGGAAAAAAGGTCTCATCTTCAAAGACGGCCTGCTCTGCGCAATCCAGTCCAACAATCCAGAGGAGCTTCTCGGCAATATCCTTGTCAGCATTGGCACCATAACAGAAGAAGAAAACAACCAGGCCCTTGAGCTTTCACGCATTGAGAGAAGGAAACAGGGGGTGATACTGCTCGAGAGGGGGGTTGTGCAGCCCAGAGAGATCACCCAGGCACTGAAGAGACAGCTGGAGTCACGGTTTTTGGACATCTTCGCCTGGGAGTTCGGCACGGTGCAGAAAGTCGCAAAAGATCAGATAAACAAACTCCCTGACATAACGAGGAATGAGTTCGCCTCCCTTGTGAGAAAAGGGATCATGGAGCATACGCAATTTTCTACGGTAATTGACGCACTTTCACCCTATGCGGACACAGTTCCAAAAAAACTGGTGGAAAACCTGCCGAAAGACATGGGAGTTGCCATTGACAATGTCGACCAGTACAAGGTTGCTGAGCTCCTCCTTCTGGGCCAGGATCCCCCCCGGGCACTGCTGTCTTTGTACTGTACCGGGGCTGTTTCTTTTGAAGAGAG
>JAFGTK010000134.1 GCA_016934135.1 Deltaproteobacteria bacterium
AATTGCAGATCATGCACAGGATGCGCTCTTAGCCCAGAGGCTTATCCGCCTGCGGGGCGATATCGAGATGGGTCTGAATCTCAGGTTGTTCAGGTATCAGCATGCATAGACTACCACCATACGAGTTCCCCGGCGGAAAGAACAAGGCTGTCACTCTCAGCTATGATGACGGAACGATTCACGACCGTGCCCTGGTTTCTCTGCTGAACACCTATGGTGTAAAGTGCACGTTCCACCTCAATTCCGGCAAGCTGGGGACACCGGGATATATTGCAGCCGATGAGGTACGATCTCTGTACAAAGGACATGAAGTCGCATCCCATACCGCAAACCACCCCAACCTCTGCGAGTTTGACGAAGCCATGATCGTCCGGGAAATGAGCGAAGACATTGCCTGCCTGACAGAACTTGCCGGTTATCCGGTAAGGGGCTTTTCCTACCCGTACGGGGCATATAACGATTATGTTGCCGGGATTCTCAGGTCTATCGGCATAGCCTATGCGCGTACCGTTCAGTCAACATATAAGTGTACCCTGCCTGAAGACTTCATGATGTGGCACCCTACCTGCCATCATGAGGACGATCTTATGGGCATGGCAAGGGCTTTCATGAACATGGATGTACAGTCTGGAACCTGTGCGGTTTTTTATGTATGGGGACACAGCTATGAATTCAATGACCGAAACAACTGGAACATCATGAAAGACTTCTGCTCAGAGATATCTAGGGACAGCTCCATATGGTTTGCAACAAACATTGAGATTCATGATCATGTGGCAGGGCGCTGAAAAGCCGGATGGCTATATACCGAGATCCCTGTCCGGCCTAGTCCGGCCCGGAGATCACCAGTTTTCCGTGTTTTATGCCCTTTATAGCGATGAGCCTGTCGGAGAGTTCCTGAATCTTCGATGCCCTGCCCTTCAGCACAATGGTCTCGAGACAGTTGTCATGGTCCAGGTGTGCATGCTGACTGGAAAGGATCAGCGATGTATAATCGTGCTGAATGTTCAGGAGATGGTTTACTACATTACGCTTATGATGATCGTAGATAAGCACGATAACGCCCGCAACCTCGCTGTCTGCCTGCCATGAGTCTTCCACCAGGGCATCGCGGACAAGATACCTTATTGCCTGGCTGCGGTTCGGAAACGCATGTTTCTCCGCCAGCCTGTCCAGCTTGTTCAGCAGATCCTCTTCAAGAGATACCCCGAATCTTCTCACCTTCATCGTGTCACGTCCGCTGCACAAGATAACACAGGAGATTATGACGGGCAAGGGGGTTCGGGATTTTAGGCAATGGGGCCCTGGGAAAAAGATATGAAGTATCCTTTTCCGTGCATCTCCATAGTATTCTCTGGAGTAATGGAGTGTTGGAGTAATGGGAAGAAAAAGCCTTTACTGAACATGTAAAGAATATAGGCAACATTTCCGGCTAATTAGGGGTATTTCATGTGAATAAGATTTTAGGCCCGATGAGGGCATCGGGCCCTACGGTTCTAGTCAAAAACACATTTGGAGACTATATTTCCTTAATCAGCCGGAACATCTCGAATGAGGCCGCTCCCACAGAGTTTATACTACCTGATCTTTATTTAAATTCGAAATTCGCAATCCGAAATTCGAAATCTTATTTCACTCTATCCGGGTTTTTAATCCAGTACTCCATTTACTTACCGCACGGCGCCTGTACTTATAAAATCGACCTCTTTCCGTTATAGCGCGTAGTGTCGTAATACTTATCTATCTCAACGAGTCTGAGGTTGTTGACAACCTCTTTGAGCGGCACTGAGGTGATCTCGCCGTGAGAGTAGCTGACCATCCTTCCGTAGTCGTCATTGAGTATCATGTCCACGGCTGCTATTCCGAACCATCTTGCCATGAGACGGTCCCTTGCCGATGGAGACCCGCCTCTCTGGAGATGGCTTAAAACCACGTATCGAGACTCAAAACCGGTCTTTTCCTGTATCTTGTCCGAGATGAACGATGCTATCCCGCCGAGGGAACGGTGACCGAAATCGTCAACTTTTTCATCCTTGTAGAATTCCTTCTTGCCGCCCAATTTTGCGCCCTCGGACACGACAACGATGCTGTACTGTATCTCCCTTCCCTTGCGCTCCATCAGCAGTTCGCATATGCGGTCGATATCAAAGGGATATTCAGGGATAACTATGATGTATGCACCGCTGCATTCACCGCCTTCCAGTGCCAGCCAGCCTGCATGACGGCCCATGGTCTCCACGACGAATACCCTGTTGTGTGAACCCGCCGTTGTTCTGAGCCTGTCTATTTCTTCCATGATGATGTTCACCGCGGAATCGAAACCCAGGGAATATTCAGTGCCCACCAGATCTCCGTCTATGGTCTTGGGTATCCCGACAGTCTTTACGCCGCGCTTGTACAATTTATAGGCAACACCCAGGGTATCCTCTCCACCGATGGCAACGACAACGTCTATACCGAGTTTTTTGATGTTCTCCATCAGTTTGTCCGAACGATCGTTCTTCGGGTTAAACGGATTTGTCCTTGAAGTCCCGAGGTTCGTCCCGCCGTATCTGTCCCATGTCCTGACCTTTTCCTCATCAAGCGGGCACAGATGTTCGGCGCAGCTCTTCGGGTCATCGGGATCCACCTCTACCAGGCCTTTCCATCCTTCCATAATGCCGAGAACCTCGAACTTAACGGAACGGTCTCTCACAAGAAGGGGATCGAGTGCTGTTTTCGTCACCCACTTGATAGCTCCGTTCAATCCCGGACAGTCACCTCCGCCTGTGAGAACAGCAATTTTTATCGCCATGTATTTCCTCCCTTTTCTCATCTCCGCTTTCTCAATCAACATTGTGTACTTTTTCATTATAATCAAATTGATAATCTCGGCAAGTAGATGGTAAATATTAAATCTGAACAGGGAGGGATATATGAAGGTAGTATTTAATGAAGATTTCTATTCTGTCTACACCATGGATCCCGCTGCAGAGGAAGGAAGGATCGAGGCGGTAGTCGAAGTTATCGGCCCTCATGTGACGTTCGTTACTGCACAGAATGCCTCTGACGCCGATATCGAGGCAGTACATACATCAAGCCAGATCGACTATGTCAAGAGGCATGGCCTGCACGCAATAGCAACCCTTGCAGCAGGCGGTGCAATCCAGGCTGCAACCATCGGTCTGACCGAGCCGTGCTTCGGGCTTATCAGGCCTCCCGGCCATCATGCATCTGCCAATTCATCATGGGGGTTCTGCTATTACAACAATATGGCTGTTGCATTGGAATATTTGAAGCGAGAGGGCAGCATCAAAAGCGCATATGTACTCGATATCGACCTCCATTACGGTGACGGGACCGTAAACATCCTGGGGAAAAAGGATTATGTAAAGATCCACAACCTGGGCACAGAAAACCGTAATGCATACCTGCGGGAAGTTCAAGACGAGATGGAAAACTGCACTGCGGACATCATAGGTATCTCAGCCGGGTTCGACAACCATCAGTATGACTGGGGAGGCGTCCTTGCAACCGAAGATTATAATGAGATCGGGAGGCTCGTCAGGCAGGCCTCAAAAAGAAACAACGGCGGATGCTTTGCCATTCTCGAAGGAGGCTATAACCACCAGGTGCTCGGTCACAATGTGCTGGCATTGATACAGGGCATGTCCCAGGAATAGACACCCGTATGCACAAGAATTTCTTAAAAGGAGTCCGACCGGTAACATGCTCACGATAGAAATCCCGGGATATAAAAAGCTCGATTGCGAACACCTTGTTCTTGATTATAACGGAACAATCGCCTGCGATGGAAAGGTCATTGCCGGGGTCAGGGAACGCCTTGAGCGTCTGGCAGAGTCATTGAATATTCATGTGCTTACAGCCGACAGCTTCGGCAGTGCACACCAGGAACTCAAAGGGTATCCATGCGATCTTATAGTGATCGGCAGCGAAAACCAGGACAAAGGAAAACTTGATTATATTCGGAAGCTGGGCACTTCCTCCACGGTCTGCGTGGGAAACGGGCGTATTGATCGCCTAATGCTGAAACAGGCATGTCTCGGAATTGCAGTGTGCCAGGAAGAAGGTGCCTCGTCGCAGGCCCTGCTCAGTGCAGACATTGTATGTCCGCATATCCTTTCAGCACTCGACCTTCTCCTCCACCCTGTACGCCTCATCGCAACACTGCGCACATGAGGTTAATGCACGATATGCTGTTTAAATCCATCAGGAAAGAAGGCTTGAAAGGTTTAAAGATAATGAATAACACACTTATGGCGGTTCTCTTTACGATCCTCTGCATGGTTTATGCGTGTACATGGTTAAGCAGAGACGATCATACAGTTCATGACGAGGCATCACTGCTCACAGAGACTCAAAAGACACGTATAAACTCCCTTTGCAGGGAACTCATTAATGATCTGGACATAGATATCGTTATCGATATCCTTGACAAAAGCCCTGAGAATATAGATGAGAAGGCTACGGAAATCTTCAACCGTCGGGCTGTCGGCAGGAACACACAGGGGAACAAAGGGGTGCTTTTTCTCATAGATCCTCACGGCAGGCAGGTCCGCCTGGAGATCGGATATGATCTGGAAGAGATCTTTCCGGATGGATTCGTGGGGTACATAGAACGCAGGCAGATGTCCCCGTTCTTTCAGGATGGCAGGGTTGGAGAAGGTATTGAAGCTACCATGGAACTCCTTGTGGGAAAGGCTCTGGACACAATCGATTCCGGTGCATATAACCTCGACAATGAATCCGTGAGCACATCGAAGTATTATTCAGGCGGTGCAGGGGCTAAACAAACAATAGCGATTGGAGAAGGCATAAATCCAGCCCTTACTTCACAAGATGCTGCCATGTTTTCTGCACAGCCTTCTCCGAAGGAAACCCTTGAGAAATACAAGGAGGTGCTTAAAAATCACATAAAAGATCCTGATCTTGGGATTTACACAATACAGACAAGGGCCTTCTTTTCCGACTGGCTGGTCACAGACGCCCAGCAGGACAACGAACTGAACGACCTTGAACATAATGCCATGCAATCATGTTTTCAAAAGGACAACCTTGCGGTCATTACATTCCCTGTTGAAGAACGATCCAGGGCACCCTATTTCTTCCGCAGGGACACGTCAGGATGGATGCTGGATTTTGCATCAATGAACAAGATTATCGGGTTTAACCACAAGAACCAGTGGTTTTTCAGAAATACAGGGCATGAATTCATGTTTGCCTTTGAAAACATCACTTTTGACAAACACGGTTTCCCTCACAAGGCCCAATGACCGGAAACGACCGCCATGTAAGAAATCCATTTAACGGCGGGTGATAACTCCGTTGTCACACTCAAAGGCGAAAAGTATGCAATGTATTCAAATTATAACTTCTATGTATTTTTTTCTATTGACTAGTATTGTGTTTTCGTCTTTGTTCGATATATTGGCATGGTGTGAATTGTTCTTTTCCGAATGTACAGTAGAATTCTTTAAAAAGGAGAATCAGCAATGAAGATGCAGGATGTAAGAAACATCGCAAGAAACATGGATATCAATACAGGTGCAAAAAGGACAAAACAGGATCTCATCCGCGACATCCAGGCAAAAGAGGGAAATATTCCCTGCTATAAGACAAGAAGCGAATGCCCTGAGATGGATTGCCTGTGGAGAGATGACTGTCTTCCCAAAAAATAATCCTGCAGCATACAACTGTTCTTGTCCCCTGCCATGCTGCCGCGGCATGAATGGCGGGCAATTTCCTTAACACTGCAAGGAGCGTACTATGATCAAGGTGAGCAGCGTGAATGAGATGAGGGCTATGGACAGCGCCGCAACAAGCACCTATGGGATCGAAGAAAGCCTGCTCATGGAAAATGCCGGCATTGGTGCGTATGCTGTCCTGAACAGTGAACTCGGCATCAAAGGCAAGACCTTCCTGGTCATATGCGGTCTGGGCAACAACGGAGGAGACGGATTTGTCGTAGCGCGCAAGATCCATTCCGTAGGCGGCAATGTAACCGTGTGTATCCTCGGCGACCCGGAAAAATTTACAGGTTCGGCAAGGATGAACCTGGATATATTATCACGCATGCCGGTTGATATCAGGCAGGTATGGGCCCTGCATGAAATCGAACCTTACCTTGCAGGCTGTGATGTGGTTATCGATGCAATCTTCGGCACAGGCCTTGCCAGAAATGTTACCGGGCTCCATGCAGATATCATCGATGCCGTCAATGCAAGCACTAAGCGTGTCTTCAGCCTTGATATCCCATCCGGGGTCAACGGGGATACAGGGCTCGTCATGGGAACGGCAGTAGCAGCTGATTACACGGTAAGCTTCGGTCTTCCCAAAAGGGGCAACATGCTCATGCCCGGCTATGATCTCTGCGGAAAGCTCTTCATTACCCATATCTCTTTTCCTCCGGCCCTGTACACCTCACAGGACCTGAGCGTTGAGATCAATATCACACCGATGATCCCTTCACGAAAACCGCACGGTCACAAGGGGGACTTCGGCCAGGCACTGTTCATTGCCGGGGCAAAAGGATACTATGGCGCACCGTATTTTGCGGCATTGTCATTTCTCAAGGCAGGAGGGGGATACTCCCGCCTCGCCTCACCCGAGGCCATAACACCCTTTATCGCAGGCAAAGGCAGCGAGATTGTCTTCATACCCCAGAAACAGACTCCGGCAGGAAGCATATCGTACGAGAACAGAGAGTCTCTGCTGGAAATATGTGCAAAGATGGATATCATCATTCTCGGACCGGGACTCTCGCTGAACGAAGAGACAGGAGAGCTTGCCAGGGAACTTGCTGCAAAGATCGAAAAACCCCTGATCCTCGATGGAGACGGAATAACAGCTCTATGCAAGGACCTTGATATAATAAAAAAACGTACCTCACCGACAATACTGACACCCCATCCAGGCGAGATGTCCAGACTTACAGGAAAATCTGTTCAGGAGATAGATGAAAACAAGATTGAGATCCTTCAGCAGACTGCAAAAGATCTTGATGCATGTATTGTTTTGAAAGGCGCACATACGCTCATCGGGTATCCTGACGGAAAGGTCTTCATCAACATAAGCGGCAATTCCGGCATGGCAACAGCGGGTTCCGGTGATGTGCTGACAGGAGCAATCGCTGCCATGGCATGCCTGGGCCTTGATATCTTCGATGCTGCCCGAAAAGGCGTATTCATACATGGTGTATCCGGGGACCTTGCATCTGTTGAGATCGGAGAAGATGGGATGACAGCGCAGGACATCCTCGAGAGCCTTCCAAAGGCTGTGCTGATGGACAGAGAAGGTCTTCTCGTAGACCTCTACGAAGGTGTAACCCTTATATAGATTTTTTATTAAAGTAATTTCTGTCCCTGCCGATCAAATAATTAACGTCAAAAAAACTCTCTTCATAACTGCCAGGTGGCATCTTGCTTCTTGGCTTTTTTTTTGCTCTGAAAATCTTTATGTATTCCATGTATTTTATGTATTACAATATAACACCATATGTACTGTTTATCTGTTTCTTTCGATATATCAATACGTTATATTTTGTTTTATTTGATTTTATTATTGACATCAAGATGAAGTTCCTCTATTGAGTATAAACCTTTTTAGCCTATCAATATATTTTCATAAAAAGATGCCAGGTCGCTGACGCCTCCTGGCATTTTTATTTATCAGATAAGCAGGGCGCATACATGGTCAGAACAACACTGATTTTATATCAACATTCAAGAAGGTGAGTCCTTCGTGTAATAAAATGGCTGCAAAGACTAGCAGGACAGCACCGAGTACCTGCATTGTATATCTATAGGCCTTCCCTAGAAGGAAAGACCTCGATCTATCGACCAGAAAAGCCAGGGCCACTTTCGACCCGACCAGAAAGGCATAAAAACCGCAGATAAAGGCACCGGCTGCAAGCGCATTGACTGTATATGCCTTTACAATAATTGGAGAACCTACGGAAAACCAGAACAGATAAGGGTGTGGATTGAGAAAGTTTGTTGCAATCCCTTTTCTCAAAGACCTGGTAGGAGCGCTACTGTCTGACAGGTGCATCTCTTTTGTACGAAGGCCTTCATACCCAAGGTAGGCTACAAACGCTGCCCCGAAAAGCGATATGACTCCAAGGACGGCATCGAACCGCGAGAGTTCCGATATGACGAACAGGGCAAGAAAAACAATGGGCAGGTCCGTGATCAGCGGTGCAAGAGACACACGTATCCCTGACCCGAGCCCTCCCCGGATCGATTCTGCTATAACCAGGGTCAATAAAGGGCCTGGCGCGAGACCTGCTGATAGACCGAAAACACTCCCTGATAATAGGTATGTGAGCATGCCCTCCTCCATGTATTTATACACTCGGATATGGTGCAGCAAACAGGCATCTTGTCCCGCTCAAAACGGTTACCATAGAATCATGATTATTGCACAGAGGATTTAATCCCGCAGAAAACTCCACATATCTTTATGCCCGGCAGACTCATAAAAACAGGGCTTTCCAGAATTCACATACTGCGGTAGGATACATGCGCGTTCCAGAGAATGATCAGGAGACAAGGGGAGGTAATACATGTTCACAAGGATTCTCTATCCAACCGATTTTTCCGATGTAGCGCAAAAGGCGCTGAAATATATAGAGCATCTCAAATATGCAGGTGCCCAAGAGGTTATTATCCTGCATGTCATTGATATAAGAAGCCTGGAACTGCTCGTATGGGACCCGGAAAACTTTAAGACCATTGAAAACGACCTTCGGCAAGGCGCCATGAAAAAGGCTGTATTTGTAAGAAAACACCTTGAGACAAAAGGCTTTACAGTCAAGGCACGTATCGAGACAGGGATCCCTGCAAGCAAGATACTCCGGGCTGAAAAAGAAGAGAATGTCTCTGTGATCGTTCTGGGTTCTCACGGAAGGAGCAACCTGAAGGAGATGTTCCTGGGTTCTGTCTCAGAGCGCGTGATCAGGAATGCAAAGGCCCCCATACTAGTGGTAAAACGCTAGCATAATCCCTGAAGCCCTGTATTATTTTCAGCGTCTTGCATGTCCTGTGTGCCGTATACTGCACACAGGACACGTGCTCAAAGAAAACCGCCTCACTATCGGCTTTTCCTGCACACGCGACCTTTATCGGGATTCCGGAGTTAAGGTCTTAAAAAAAGACAGTGAAAATAAATCTTTATCTTGACACTTGGTGTTAATGTCTTATAATCATATATAGTGCATATTCAATGAATAGTACACTAATGACATATTCTTCTGAATATAGTTCTGGTTCTTCACCGTGCCACAGTTGCCTTCGTATTCTTACAGTGGAAAAACATACGCTACATCCCCTTTGGGAGGTCTCATCATGGACATGAAACGCGATTATTATGAAGACATCGAACTCTTCAGCAGCGGAACCATCCTGTTCTGGTCAGTGGCATTACTTATCCTGCTCTTTACCCTTCCCATCTACATTCCCAGTTACTATATCTATCTGATCAACATCATACTCGTGCACGTTATCCTTGCAGTGGGGCTAAATATCCTGGTAGGTTTTACCGGCCAGATCTCGCTCGGCCATGCAGGGTTTTTTGCCATAGGAGCATACGGTACTGCGCTTCTGATAACACATCTTCATATCCCGTTCTTTATTGCGCTTATCCTTGCAGGGCTGATAGCCGCCTTCTTCGGGTTCATCATCGGTCTTCCCGCCTTAAGGCTGGAAGGGCCTTACCTGGCAATTGCCACGCTCGGTTTCGGGCTTTCCATCATGCACGTAATCGGCACATGGGACATATTCGGCGGACGCATGGGGATCCATACACCGCCGCTTGACCTGGGCATCCCGGAGGCCGGAATCAGCCTTGTCCTGAAATCCGATGTAAGCATCTACTACCTCATCCTCGTAATTACCATTATCATGGTCGTCGGCGCGAGGAATCTTATGAAAACGCGAGTGGGAAGGGCATTCGTAGCCATCCGCGATGACGATATCGCTGCAGAAGTCATGGGCGTAAACCTCACTATTTACAAGACCATGTCATTTGCCGTGAGTGCCTTCTATGCCGGAGTGGCAGGAGGACTCTACGGTTTCGTGCTCAGCTTTTTCGATCCGTTCGCCTTCAACCTCATCCTGTCCATCATCTTCCTGGTCATGGTTGTGGTTGGGGGTCTCGGATCGGTTCTCGGTGCGATCATGGGGGC
>JAFGTK010000135.1 GCA_016934135.1 Deltaproteobacteria bacterium
ATCGTGGTCATGGGCGGGCCGCATGTAACTTTTATGCCGGAAGAAGCTCTTGAACACTGCGATTATGTAGTTCTCGGAGAGGGAGAGGCAATATTCCCTGCATTGATTGCCTCGCTTGAGAACGCTCAGTCGGTCGAAGGGATCGCAGGTCTTGCATACAGCCCTGAATCAGGCCCAATAAAAATCACACAGCGGGGCAGGCCTGTTGACTTTGCCGAGCTTCCGTCGCCGGATTATTCCCTGGCACCCCAGGTAGTCTCCGGCAGGATTCCGCCTATCATAACGAGCTCTCGCGGATGTCCACACGATTGTTCCTTTTGTTCTGTAACCGCTGTTTTCGGAAGAAAGTACCGCTTCAAGGGCAACGAACAGGTAATAGATGAACTCAGGCCTGTTCTGGACCGCAGCGTATGCTTCGGCGACGATAACTTTTTCGCAAACACGAAACGCACCAAGTCTCTGCTAAAGGAAATGATCTCAAAGGATGCAGTTCCGCTACGCTGGTCTGCGGAGATGGCCGTGAAAGCGGCGTTTGACGAGGAACTCCTTATGCTCATGCATGTGACACGCTGCAGAATCGTGTACGTGGGCATAGAATCGGTCGACCCTGAGACATTGAAACGATATGGAAAGGCCCATGAGATGGAACTTACGGCACGCTGTGTCGAAAACCTTCACCGCTACGGCATCGGCATTCACGGTATGTTCGTTGTAGACGCTGAGGATAGCCCGGATACCGTACGGAAGATCGTAGACTATGCAATCGAAACGGATATAGATACGATACAGATCTGCTCGCTGGTCCCCTTTCCCGGGACAAGATCATATCAGGAATATCAGGACAGGCTGCTGCATAGAGACTGGCGATACTTTGAAGGCATGCATGTTGTGGTAAGGCCGAAGAAGTGCAGCGCCTATGACATGCAGATGGCGATAATTACTCAGATGAAAAGGTTTTACAGTATTTCGAGGGTGATCAGTGCATACCGCAAAGGCAGGGCCTGGCGGATCAAGTACCGTGCAGGCGGCCACTATCTGATGCATAAATGGACCAGGGAAAATGCAGATTACATTGAACGCCTGAAAAACGGTTATTATCCTTCAGCCCGGTCCAAGCCTGTTTTTGCCCGGGCCTGAGTTGTGTGAGCGGCTTTCATACTGCGATTACGAGATTGCCGGGACAACTCATATTTTTCATTTGAGAAGGAACAAATCCTGTAGGAGCGGCTTCAGCCGCGATTTTGCTGCAACCGTGAGAAATATTATCGCGGCATAAAGCCGCTCTCACAGTGCGATGGGCCTACACCGCGAAGTATCCCGATCACACAAACGAGCAGACCTATTGTTTCAGCAGCGTGGTATACAGGGCCTTAAGGCCGGTGTCGGCATATCGCTGGTGTATTCCGAAGTGGAAGCTCAGCTGAGAAGGCCCCTGGTCCACGATCTCGATATTGATGTTCTCTTTGTACAGAGCTGTTGCCGCTCTTGCAAGCACCCCCGGGGTGTTCTTCATGCCAATGCCCACCGGGGACAGCAGGCACAGGTCATAGTTGATATCCAGAAAATTGGGGTTTAGTCTTTTCCTGATGGTATTGGTGAGGTCGGCGGCCTTTCCCTGAAGATCCTTCTGGTCGACAATGACCGCAATGTCATCCTTGTCCGACGGGTAGTGATGGGTATTTATCCCGTAGTCCCTGAAGATGTCCAGAAGCTCCTTGGTAAAGCCGATGGTCTCTCCGATCATGTCCTTTTCTATGTAGACACATGCTATATCGTCCATGCGGCCTATGCCCACGGCTGTCTCGTCCGATTCTCTGGTGGTTACAATCATGGTGCCCGGCGCCTGCGGATTGTTGGTGTTGCGGATATTGATGGGGATATTCCTGTTTTTGCAGCTTATCATGGCGTCAAAGTGAAAGACATTGAATCCGCGCGAAGACAGAAGCCGGATCTCCTTGTATGTCAGCACCGGTATTACCTGAGCTTCCGGAATGATGCGCGGGTCCACCTGATAGACGCCGTCAGTGTCGGTCCAGTTCTCATAGAGCGACGCCTCGACGGCATATGCCACTTCACCCCCGGTGAGGTCTGACCCGCCCCGGGAAAGTACGGCAAGATCCCCCTTTAGCGTGATCCCGTAATAACCGGGGATGATATTTATGGCGTCATCACTCAGACTCAGACCGAGATTTGCATGGGTGGCCGGCAGAACCTTTGCATTGCCGAAGCGGTCCGAGACCAGAAAACCGATGTCTTCGGGCAGCATGAGCTTCGCGATCATGCCCTTTGCCTTGAAATAACGTGCTATTATCTTGGCATTGTAATGTTCGCCCCTGGATGCAAAGAAATCTATGCGTTTTTTGTCGGATATATTGCTTGTGAGTTCTGATTCGAGATCATCGATGATGTCTTCGCCGTCAATGCCGAGGTCTGTAATAAGGGTTCTGAATTTGCCCACTACACGGTCATAGCTTTGTTTCGCATCGATGCTTTTTCCTTTTGCTTTGAAGTGGTCTCCGTCTGTTGCGATGTTGAAGAGGTGGTCAGTGACCTTTTCCGAATCACTGGCATCCTTGCCCGGGGCAGATACCACGACATATCGCCTTTTCTCGTCTTCTGCCACGATCCGGCGTACCTTTTCGATCTGACCGGCATTGGCAACCGAGCTGCCGCCGAATTTGCTGACTATCATACCGCTCATATATCCTCCATGTTCGTAAAGGTGCGGGCCTGATATGCGCTCAGGCCATCTTTTTCCATGCCGGATCATAGCGCAACTTGATCAGCTAAGAAACAGGAAATTCATTCACCACGTTGCCTCAAGACAGGTGATAAACAATGCCGGATTCAGAGGGCTGGAAGAGGTTTGTTTGATGAAAGAAGACGGATGAGGATAGTTGACATCCTCATCCGTTATCAACGCGAAATATGTCTAGGCAGATTTCTTCAGGGGGATGATCGCCTTACATGCAGCATTCACGATGGGATACACGATGGGGGATGAGGTCAGTGCCGGGTGTGTCCCCATCTGGAATTTTACGATATCGTCAGCCGTCATCCTGTGCATGATACAGGCGCTGAGCACGTTTATCATTTCCCCGACAGGTTTGCCTCCCGATATTGAACCGCCCATGATAACCCCCGTGTCTTTTGAGAACAAGAGCTTTACCTTGGTGAGGCAGGAGTTTGGCATACCACCCGGGTGCGTGTCAGGGGCCTCGGCGGTTCCTATTACAATTCTGGCACCGATCTGGGTTGCCATCCTTTCCGTGAGTCCTGCCACACCGAAAGCCCTTCCGTTGATGACTGTGGAAAATACACTGATGGCGCCACAGTTCTGGTGAGTAGGTGAAAACAGGTTGGCACCGGCAATCCGTGCCTCTGCAGTGGCTATGGATGCAAGCATTACACCGGTCGGCCTTCCGTCGAAGAAAGACTGCTTTTCCGCACAGTCACCGCATGCGTATACATCCGGGTCGTTATAGGTCTGCATATAACGGTCCACTTTAATGGTATTCTTGAAGCCCATTTCCAGACCGGCATTTTTAGCGAGGTTTGTGCTGGGAACAGCGCCTATCCCTAGTATTACCATATCCGCCTTGAGTTCCTGGCCGCCTGAGAGTTTTACCCCGGTGACCTTTCCATTGCCCAGGATAGCCTCGACCTTTTCATTTACCAGGATATTTACCCCGGTTTCCTCCAGTTTCGCCTGTGCCTCGTCACAGAATTCATTGTCCATTGCCATCTGCAGACAATGGGGAAGGGCCTCTACAACGGTTACATTGATATCCCTGCCCTTTCTGCACTCATCGGCAAACTCCATGCCGATGAAACCGCCGCCGATGATTACCAGGTCCTTCACCTCGTCCATCTGAGAGTGGACTTCCGATAAATAGTCGAACTCCTTCTTGACCGGGAACACATTCTCTTTGTCTATACCCGGGATAGGCGGTATGAGCGGAACAGAGCCGGTGGCAAAGACGAGCTTCTCATAGCCTATTTCCTGGCCGTCTTTCATGGTGACCACCTTTTTTTCGCGGTCGACATCGACAGCCTCTCCCTTTATCAGCTCTATGCCGTTGTTTTCCAGAAGACCATCCGGGATAACATTGTTTTCCGGGCCGCCCACTGTGCCGTAAATATACGGAATGCCGCACGGGATGAGTACGGTTCCTTCTTTTCTGATGAGAATGACCTTTTTATCCGGATAATGTCTTCTGCAGCTGATCCCTGCAGTAATACCCGATAATCCGCCTAAAACCACTACATCTGCCTTTTTCATTTAATCTTCCTCCATGGTAGTATTAAACATAGGAGCAAAAAGGATTTGCCTCTATGATATGCTCTTGATGAGTACATGGTATTCATGTACGGGGGTTCCTGTTCATTCCGGGAACTGATAAAAGTCAAAGCAAGTTTGGTACCATAAGGTCAACATGCTAATATTGCTGTAGATATTAATTGATAAGTCTGTTGTATCCGGTTATTTTCATGGAACGCGGGGAATTTTTTCCGATGTGCGGAGAAATGTTCCCCGTGTTCTATGCCGGTTCACGTCGCCTTGTATCGGTTTACCCAAATGATCGCAGTTCGGCTGCAAAGACCCTGTCATGATTTGACAGGGGAGGATGCCTCCTCTCCTTCTCATTCAGGTGAATACGGTTGACTACTGTGAGACTATTTTTCCCGGGTGTAAGGCCATGCCATGATGCCGCCCTCCATGACCTTGACGTTTTTCCATCCATTGGCTTCGAGAACCAGCGCAGCTTCATATCCCCTCAGCGATATCTTGCAGTAGCAGATGATCTCCCTGTTTTTGTCTTCAGGCATCTCATTAAGGCGTTTTCTGAGCGCACCCAGCGGAATGAGTGTCTCGCCGATGCCAAGGCGCATTTCCTCGAATTCATCAGGGCCGCGTACATCCAGGATAAAGGGTTTGTCGTTGCTCTTTACCTTCTCATGCACCTCCATGACAGATATACCCTTGAACCTGCCTTTTATCTTGTTTTGCATGATATGGGCGGTTGCAATGAAGTGATCTATGGCCAGCGAGAACGGAGGGGCATAAGGCAGGTCGGAATTGACGATATCCTCGACGATAAACCCACCCTGGATCGCCATGGCCCACTGCGCTATCTGCTTACTGACGTTTCCCGGACCCACGCACTGGGCGCCCAGGATCTTGCCGGTTCTTCTGTCGGCAACCATCTTGGTTACCAGCAGAAGCCCTTCCATGAATCCGGGTTTGTCAGGGCTTGCATTTATTACGGTTATGATATCCTCATAGCCGTTCTTTTGTGCAGAAGATGCGGACAGCCCTGTTGAGCCTGCCGAGAAATCGAACACCTTGCAGATCCCGGTCTGGATAGTGCCCGGGAAGGTGACATTGTTCTTAGAAGCTGCATTCTCTCCTGCCACCCGGCCCTGCAGATTGGCGAGGTCTCCATATGGTGCCAGCACCTTTTTGCCGGTTATGCGGTGAGTGGTCTCCACACAGTCTCCGACAGCATAAACATCCGGATCAGATGTCTGCATGTATTCATTGACTTCTATCCCGCCCGTTGCACCGATTGCTATCCCCGCATCCTTCGCCAGTCTGACGTTGGGGATAACACCAATGGCCACGACTGCGAGTTCACATGGAAGTTCGGTTCCATTGGCCAGCTTTACGCCTGTCAGGTGTCCGTCTTCTCCGAGAAATTCGGCGATACCGTTACCGGTAATGACATTGGCCGACTTTGCCCTGACATGATTTTCCACGAGCTTTGCCAGTTCCCAGTCAAGAAAGGTGAGAAGCTGTGGCAGAAGTTCTATGACCGTGATCTCGATGCCGGCCAGCTGAAGGGCCTCGCAGGTCTCGATCCCGATCAGCCCTCCGCCTATAACTGCTGCCTTCTTTATAATCTTTTCATCTCTTACCCTGCGGAGAAAATCAGCATCTTTCATGGACTGCAGAGTAGTTATACCCTTGAGGCCGGTGCCCGGGATAGGGGGCATCCTGGGTGTTGCACCGGTGGCGATGACAAGCTTGTCATACTCCATCGTCCCGGTCTCGCCGGTAAGGAGGTTGTTATATGACACTGTATGCGATTTTCTGTCTATTGAGGTTACCTCAGTATTAGTCCTTGCTTCGATTGCCTTTGCATTGAGATAAAACTGGGGGTCGCGGGTAACGCCGGTTGGTGTGCACAGGAGCATATTCCTGTCATCGAAATATCCTCCCACATAATAGGGGTATCCGCACGATGCCATGGAAAGATCAGAGTCTTTCTGCAGGATGATAACCTCTGCATCGTTGTCCAACCTTCTCGCTTTTGCCGCTGCCTTTGGGCCTGCCGCGCTTCCTCCGATAACCACGATTCTCTTTTTATGGGTCATATGGTTTCTCCTGTAGTGGTTTTTAAACAATCATAAGTTTTCACCATCTGAAATCAAGCGCATGTATCCTTCATATCCATACCCTGATCCTTTTGAATATAATCCGTACAGTGGCTGCAGCCGGAATATATCTTGGGGGGGGAATATCAGGCTGCAGCCACTGTTTTCGGTTGGTATTATGATGCCTTTTTTATCGTCTCTGCTCCGTCCTGTTCCAGTATATTTTCTGCAGCATGCACCAGGATATTATTGGCAGGGAAGTAAGACTGGTAAGGCTGAGAGGAATAGCTGAATATCCTCAGATCCTGGGCTGTCAGACCGAACTGAACAGCCATGGTTATGAGATCGACCTTGTCTGTTGCAGGCAGTTCACTCACGATCTGGCCCCCGACAATCCGCAGAGAGCCTTTCTCAGCGATCAGTTTGACCCGGACAGACCCGGCAGAGGGCATGATAGGGAAGGCGGTTGTAAGATCGGCATATCCAACGATCACATCCATTCTGTCCCGTGCAGCCTTTTCAGACAAACCGGTTCCTCCGACATAATAATTCCCTGCCTTGGTGGCCGCCCCATTGTAGAATCCGTTATATCTTTCATTTGAACCCAGCATGTTTCTGGCCAGCAGTTTCCCCATGGGTACGGCATTGGTAGCCAGTTTGCCTGGGGACACATCACCGGTGACGGCACTTGTAAACTGGGTGCAGTCGCCGACTGCGTAAACATCTTCAATGTTCGTCTCCATTTTATCATTGATGACGATGCCGTCTCTGCCTGTGGCAAGCATGGTTCCTGCGAATATGCCTGTATTCGGACGCATGCCCACAGCAAACACGACAAGGGAAGGTGTGACGTTTTCTTCATGGTCTTCGGAGCAATTGTCTGCAGTTTCCAGATGAATGGTGTGGCCCTTATCCAGAGCTACTTCCCTTGCAAACCTTTTCCCGTGCAATGAAAGCACCTTATGGCCAAGATGGAGGGTAAGGCCCAGACGTACCAGTTCATCCTCGACTTCTTCGGCCATTTCTTTATCCAGAAGGTTCGGCAGAACCTGTTCTTCCATGTCCACCAGATGGGTCTGGACTCCTCTGCTGTTAAGCGCCTGAGCAAGCTCAATACCTATGGCCCCGGCTCCGACGACAACAGCTTTGCGCAGCCCGTTTTCTGCTAAGTCCACTATCCTTTTCAGGTCATCTTCTGTCTTGAAGGTGAGCACTCCCTGCAGATCCGTCCCCTGAATGGGCGGAAGAACGGGGTCTGCCCCGGTCGCAATAACGAGTTTGTCATAGGTGTAGACATTTCCTTTTTCTGTATGCACATGCTTTTGTTCAAAATCCACTTTCTCCACCCTGTCTCTGATCAGCGTCGCACCCGTATCAGTTACAAGACTGTCCTTTTTAAGGGTCTTGTTGAACGGGATGAGATTCTCTATGACATAGGGCATGGCACAGTAGATCATGGAGTGGTTCTCCGGTCTGATTATGGTAATGTGTTTTTTGCCGCCCATGATCTTGGCCATGCTTATAGCAGCAGGTCCGCCGCCGATAATAATCACTTTTTCCATTATATCTCTCCTCGATTTTAAGATAGTATTGAAAGATCCCTACCAGGGTGATTTGATTTCATCATTGATATACATCAATGAATCAGCCATATTTATCTGTCAGAATCATACCAGTTTGGAACGATAAAATATGATATTGATGGAGACGCTATGAACATCGGATATCTCCAGAGGTTTTCCCTGATCGATTACCCGGGAAAGATCTCAGCCATTATTTTTACTCAGGGGTGCAACTTCAGGTGCGGATATTGTCACAATCCCGAGCTGGTCAATCCCGGCCTTTTTTCAGAACCAATGGCGCATGCTGATGTATTCGCTTTCCTGGAAAAGCGCTCAGACAAGCTCGATGCTGTTGTGATAACCGGAGGTGAGCCCACCATGCACAAGGCCCTTCCTGCGTTTGCAGCAACAATCAAGGATATGGGATACCTGGTGAAACTTGATACAAACGGTACAAATCCGGAGATTCTCGGAGAGATGATTTCCAGCAGGACCATTGACTACATCGCTATGGACATCAAGGCCCCCACTGAAAAGTATGACGAGGTGGTCAATGCCCCGGTGGATAAAGAGGCGGTTGTCGCCAGTATGAACATGATCATGGATTCCCCTGTTGATTATGAATTCAGGACAACCCTGGTACAGCCTCTTCTGGTTCCTGAAGATATCATCAGGATAGGGGAGTTGATCCGTGGGGCACGGCAATATGTACTGCAGAGGTTTGTACCTTCAAAGCACGTAGATGCCGATTTCATAACTGCAAAGACCTTCAGCGACGAAACAATTGAAGATCTGAAGCTGAGAATAGAGCCCTTGGTTGAAAGGCTCGTTATACGGTAGTAATTATGACATGACAGAAAAGACAAACACCGACACAGCAGGAAGATTTCAGACCGACAAGGTCCTTGCCGTTGCCTCGGTACATTTCATACACGATATCTACACCAGCTTTCTCGCTCCTCTCCTGCCGCTCATCATAAAAAACCTGAGTCTGACCCTGACGCAGGCAGGGTCGCTCACGGTATTCATGCAGCTTCCCTCTCTGTTCAATCCGTTTCTAGGCACACTGGCGGACAGGAAGAACCTCAAGCGCTATTTTCTTATCGCAACCCCGGCGCTGACTGCAACGTTCATGTGTCTGATCGGTCTTGTCCCGTCTTTTGGTCTGCTCTGTGCGACTTTTATTGCCGTGGGTATAAGCGTGGCCGCGCTTCATGTGTCTGCCCCGGTTATTACTGCTCAACTCTCAGGCAGGTACATGGGAAGGGGAATGAGCCTCTTTATGTTAGGCGGCGAACTTTCCCGCACCGCCGGGCCGCTCGTAGCGGTATGGGCGGTCTCGAATCTCGGGCTTGAGAGCATGTGGCAGCTCATGTTCATAGGGTGGGCCGCATCGTTGGTTCTCTGGTGGAGGCTGAGACAGACACGGGAAAAGAATCCTGGCAGCGCCGGGGCCTCCTTCTCCGGCATGCTCAAAGAGATGAAAATCATAATTTCCGGCGTTTTCGGCATCCTGGTTGCGCGTTCCTTCATGGCATCTGCCATTACCACCTACCTTCCGACATTTCTATTCGGCGAAGGGCACAGCCTGTGGTTTGCCGGGATATCACTGACCGTGTACGAGGCAGCCGGAGCGGCAGGAGTTTTTGTATCAGGCACTCTCAGTGACGCCGTGGGAAGGAGAAAGGTCCTTCTGGCAGCCACCGTGCTCTCGCCGGCGATGATGCTTGCCATGCTCTCTGTACAAGGTCCGCTGCTTTTTATCATGCTGCTCCTTCTGGGCTTTTCCACCATTGCAACCGGGCCGGTGCTCATGGCCGTGATGATGGAAAATGCCGGCGCCAACAGGGCGGCTGCAAATGGGACCTATATGGCTATCAGTTTCGCAATCAGGGCAAGCGTCATCCTGGTGATTGGAGCTGTCAGCGACAACCTGGGCATGCGGAGCGCCTTCCTGATGTGCGCATGTGTTGCCTTTACAGGGATACCATTTATCGCTCTGCTGCCGAAGACCGGCAATGTGTTAGACAAAGACAATACCGGCCTCACCATGTAGTTATGATCTCTGTTTTACTTAACCGACCGGGCTGGTCATGACTGCATGTGTTTGTACCGGGCAGGAAAAGGTTGCGGGAAAAGCTTTAACCCGGATCTTTCGTCTAATCCCTGTGGGAGCGGCTTCAGCCGCGATTACGAGACATCCGGGATAAATAGAATCGCGGCTGAAGCCGCTCCCACAGAATAAGGATTGTACACCATGAACTTATTCAACTGCAGAATATGGACCTTGGGCCATCACTCAGGTTTCTTTCCGGAACCCCAGAGCGGATCATCTCCGAAGCGTTCGAGCCACCAGTCCTGCCCGGAGAGATACTTTGCAACTTCTTCCCGGCTGAAGGAATATTTATACCGGCTGCAGTATGCTGTTATGATCTCGTAGGCAGCGATAATCTTCGTTGTCATCTCCTTGCAGCGGTCTTTGTCATGAGTGCATTTATCCGGGTGCCATCTGTTAAGGAGCTGACGATACTGATCCTTGATCTCCTCCATGGTTGCATATTCAGGCAGCTGCAGCAGTCTTCTTGCTTCAGTGATCTCCCGGTATTTCTTCATCGATCAACCTGTTCTTTCTTCTTCCCGCGTATTACGATGAACGACCCCTGGCCATAACCGGTTTTTACAACCTCTTTTCCAGTTATCTCAGGCAGATCGCTGAAGATAGTCTGGCGGGATTCAAAATCATGAAACCCTGTTTTCTTCATTATCGCAATGACTTCATCAGCAGAATAAAACGTGGCTTCTCTATAGAAAACACTGCTGTTTTTATTCTTCAGGTATTCCTGGCCTACCGGAGAGCTGCTGTCCACAAAACCGATAATCAGGCACCCTCCTTCCGACAAAACCCTGTGGGCTTCACAAAATGCTTTGTTCACATCATCGAGAAAGCAGATAGTGGTTACCATGAGAACATGTGTGAATGTCGAGTCCTTGAAGGGAAGGTTCTCAGCCGCCCCGCCAAGGGCTTTTATGCCCTGTTTCAGTGCTAGAGATCTCATGCTCCTGGAAGGTTCTACGCCTACCTTGATACCCAAAGGGACAGCGAACCTGCCGGTTCCGACTCCTATTTCCATGCCCGAGCGTCCTTGAGGGATTAAGGCCCTGACCGCTCTTAATTCAGCCTCGTAAACCATGCGGTTTTTTTCAAACCACTGCTCATACTCCAGTGTATATTTCTCAAAGGCAGCAGATTTAACCATTATTAAACCAATATAGATTCCATGTACCTCGTTTGCAACATCATCCCTGTTTTTGTAGAAGACGATGAAGGGAATTCTCCTGTGAACCGCCGGATAGGTTTTAAGTTGTCCTGGTCACGCTAGTTATCATTACGGACAATTGAAATGGCGCCGAAAGGACAACTGTCGATGCATTCGGCGCAGCCCAGGCAGCGTCGTGTGTCGATCACGGCAACATCGTTGTCTACTGATATGGCATTTTCAGGGCAGGCATTCACGCAGGCCCCGCAGCCTCTGCAGGCGCCTTCTTCCACTCCAGCAACCGCGGAACTCGTGTGCGTGCTGTTCATATCCCTCGTGTATTTGCTTCCCTGGTTTGTGAAAGTGTTGCTCATCATGTCCGGGGAAATACCGGGAGTAACGAGAGTATCAGCATATCGCATCGGGTAAGCGCCCATAGATGTACGTCCCCTTCGTGGTCCACTCCGGCCTTTCATATAGCCTCTTCCCCGTGAAGCCGGCCCGTTTCTCCTTGGCATTTTTTAATGCTCCTTCCTGTGAAATATGTATTGATCGTAGCATGTACCTCATGCTGGCTGCATTCATTGATCAAGATCAACGAATCAATGATTTCCATAAAGCAGGGCGCCACAGGTTTCTATAAATCAATCACAGTCTCGCAAGCATCTCTGATAGCATCCTGGGCATTTCCTATCTTCTTGGCGTCACCGATCACATATGCCGGCATTATATCCTTCAGTGTCTCCTCCAGGGGATTGAAACTCCTCATTCCTGTAGAAACAACGATGATATCGATATCTCTGAACTGTATATTCTCTCCGTTCCGCTCGGCATAAACGGTTTTCCCGTCAATTTTCCTGATATATGTGTGATCACTGAAGACAGTTCCCTTTTCCTTCATCATCTTCAGAGAAAGTTTCTTCGCGATCATTTCCATGTCTTCACCGAAATCGGTTGTCCTCTTTACAATGGTGATTCTGTTGTTTCGGGGGATCAATCCTGTTGCGATATCAACGCCGATAAGACCACCGCCGATAATCAGCACATTCTTGTTCTCCGGGAGATTTTCTTCGCGCAGGATGTCGGCCCAGAAGTAGGTGTCCAGTCCGGGAATCTCCGGCACCGCAGGCTTTGAACCTGTTGCCAGTATCGCTTCATCGTATTTCATAAGATCTGATGGCACTGCTTCCTTGAACAATACCGTGATGCCCTCGTCTTTCAGTTTCTGTACTAAGTAGGGAACCAGTCTGTGCAGGGATTTCTTGTTGGGGGTCAACGGTGCGAGGTTGAATTGACCTCCCAGATCTTCTTTTTCATACAGGTCAACCTCGTGTCCCTTCTGTTTAAGGATAATAGCAGCCTCCATTCCGGCCAGACCGCCTCCGACCACAGCATATCGCCTGGGTGTTTTTGCAGGTTCAATAATCTCTGTTTCCTTTCCTGCTCGGGGATTGACAAGACACGACAGCCCCTGGCCGGATTTTACACCGCCCAGACAGCCTTCGGCACAGGCCAGACAGGGGCGTGCTGCGCCCTGTACCTCTCCGAGATATTTGCCTATGAAATCAGGATCTGCTATCAAAGCCCTGCCGACGGCAATGTAGTCGTTTGGAAATTCAGCGCGCAACCTCTCGATATCTTCGGATGTGTTGATCTGGCCAACGAATATTACAGGGATATGCAGGTCTTTTTTTATGGCAGCAGCCATCTCCCATGTCTTGCCCTTCGGGACAAACATATGCTGAAAATACCAGGGTGGAGTTGAGCAGACAGTACCGGCTGATACATGTATGGCACAGACGCCATGTTTTTCCAGGAGTGATGAAAATTCTACCATATCAGACATGGTGATGCTTCCCGGTATCATTTCATCACCGCTTACCCTGGCAATCAATGGGAGATCTACGGATTTTCGGATACTATCCAGAACTTCCAGGGGAAATCTTATCATATTCTTGAAGTCTCCCCCATACTCGTCAGTTCTATCGTTCACTAAAGGGGAAACAAACTGAGCCAGGAGATAACCGTGGCCGAACTGCAGTTCGATGGCATCGAACCCGGCCTTTTCCGCCCGTATGGCAGCGTTTTTAAACAGGTCAATGACCTGATTCATATCTCCTGCATTCATTCTTTTTGGGATGGCTCCTCCATTCTCGCAGGGCCTGTCCGTGGAGGAAACGAAATAATTCCCCGGGATGAGAGGGTTTGCCATTCTTCCGGGGTGGTTGAGGTGAGCTATAACTTTTGAGCCCGATTCATGCATGGATGATACCAGTGCATGAAGTCCTTCAACTTTATCATCGCTGTCTATTCCCATCTGCGTGGGGATTTCCCTGAGTCCCTTGTCGATATAAAGCGGCTCCGGGATGACAGCGCCCAGGTATCTGCACCTGCGTCTGTAAAAGGCTATGTGCCTTTCATTCACCTTGCCGCTGCCGTCGCTGTATCCCAACTTTATAGGCGGCATTATGAAATTGTTTTTCATTCTCAGCATAGGCTCATCCTCCTTTGGATATTAATGAACCGCTCCGGGCTTGCTGGTTCAGAAATCACGGTCTTAAGACAATATGTTTCCGATCCTCACCCTTTTCTTTTTCTTCCATGATCTTTTTCATATTCTCGTGTACCTGAACAATTGCGTCTTTAATGGATGTGGTCTTGATTACGATACACACATATTTTTTCAATAACCTGACGATATTGGGTCCCATCTTTCTGCCGACTATGACATCGATATCCTTAAGCACAAAAGATACTGCCTGCGCCTTTTTTGGGTCGCCATGCTTGAGGGTTTCATCTTCCTGATATCGTACATTCTTTCTTGTTTCGATAAACTCTTCCTTGCCTCTGGAAAATTTATAGATGTGAAAGAGTCGTGCAATGCCAAAATGGTCCTCATTAAAACTATCACCGTCATCAGTGGCAAAAGCCATGAACAATTCCATTCTGTCTCTCCCTATGATTATTTTTTACATTCGTTATCTGGTAATGGTTTCTTGACCGTGCCTGCGAAGCAGATCGACGATACAAAGATCCGACTCTGTCCGGCCTTGATCTTTCAAAACGCGCCGTTTTGTCTTCCTGGTGTGATCTGATTGTTGAAGGTGCTATTTTAACTGATCTTCTATGTACCGGGCTGCTCGAGCAAGATCGGGGTCCCGGCACTACCGGGACCCCTGAGGAGGTATGCGCTTTCGCGCTGTCAGGCTTCTTCCAGTTCCTGGATCCTCTTTTGAATATCTTCCAGTGTTTTCTGCAAGTACTGAGCCTGAGCCTTCAATGCATCGATATTCTGCCCGGGATTATATGGGGGAACATCAAATGCAGGCGCCTGGTAATACGGAGCCGGGGCGCCGAACCAGGCCCCCCGTCTTCCCCAGCCGCCTCCGCGGCCGCCTCTTCCCCAGAAACCTCTTCCAGGGATGGGGTTTGCATAACCCGGCATACTATATCCGGCGCAGTAGCCTGCAGCCCTTCCTGTCATCGGCCCCATTCCTGCAGGACCTGTTCCGTTACCAAATGGCATATGTCTTCTCCTTTCTTTTTTTAATGTCCGCCTCCAGCTGGAGCGTCTCGTAAACATGTATCTGAGAATGATTGTGCATATAGGATGCCATTTTTTATTTGAGGTGTATCCTTCTGATAATTAAGCAGATGTTAGCAATTGTGGGTTTATATCCTGTATTTAATGGTCGCATAAATGCAACCCTTGCATTCGGTATCAGGTTGAAAAATGCGACCCTTAAACGGTATTTTTCATGTCAACTTGTAAGGCTTCCGGGCATCAAAGCGTTCGATGGGTGCCTGTGAGGTTCTCTTTTAAACCAACATTCTGCAATTGAACAAATTTATAGTGCATAATCTTGGCATAAAACCTTGTTCTGTGGGAGCGGCTTCATACGCGATCTTGAAGAAAATGCAATAATACTTTATCGCGGATGAAGCCGCTCCCACAGGATCTGATCACTCTTTTATGCACAATGTGGGTTAAATCTTTTTCCTGGCCACCCGTGCCGCCATCAGTACGGGGTCGTATACCGGGGAAAAGGGCGGGGCATAGGCAAGGTCGAGATCGAATACCTGGTCGATGGTCATAGTGTTGTATATTGCAGTGGTATACACGTCGATCCGCTTGACGGATTCTATTTTTCCTGCAAGCTGTGCACCGAGGACGCGCCGGTCCTTTCTGCTGACAATCACCAGCGAGGTTATGGGCGACGAACCCGGATAATACCTGGCGCGGTCTCTCGAAATCACAATGACCTTTTCAGGTTCAAGCCCAAGATCTCGGGCCTGTGCGAAAGACAGGCCGGTGCGTGCTACACCCAGATCGAATACCTTGGTTATGGATGCGTTCATGACACCGGCAAAAGGCTCCTTTTCGCCCGCGATATGCATGCCGGCGAGAAGCCCCTGCTTGTTGGCCTTGAGTGCCAGCGGTGCATGTACCTCGATCCCGAAGTTGACCATTCTGCTGGTTGCGCAGTCTCCAGCAGCATAGATCGTATCAATGCTGGTCTGCATGAACTCATTGACCCTGATTGCCCGGCCGGCACCCAGGATGATCCCCGCCGCCTCGGCAAGTTCGCTGTTCGGCTCGACACCGATGGCGAGCAGGACTGCATCTGATTCGATGACGTCAGTGTCGCGGACAATGCCGATCTTGTCTCCTCTCTGCTCCAGGCCGGAGAACGATTTCCCCAGGCATAAGGTCACACCTTTTTCAGCGAGTTTTTTCTTGATGATATCGGAGATTTCCTTTTCAAAGGCGCGGTGGAGATCTTCCCTGCGGTGGACCAGCGTTGTTTTGATCCCCTGTTCGCTGAACGATTCCACTGCCTCGAGCCCTATATAGCCACCGCCTATCACGGCTGCGCTCTGCGGTTTGTGCGCCGTGATGAAGTCTTTTATT
Source organism: Deltaproteobacteria bacterium (assembly GCA_016934135.1). Taxonomy (GTDB): domain Bacteria; phylum Desulfobacterota; class Desulfomonilia; order UBA1062; family UBA1062; genus DSAD01. The sequence continues at coordinate 16,110 of JAFGTK010000135.1, forward strand.
CGCGCAGCGTCATACAGATCATTCATGGTGAAGACATTTGAATAGCGGCCTGCCTCAAGTCCCATGGTAGCAGGGCGGGCACCGGTTGCTATGATAAGCCGGTCGAAAGATTCCGAGAAACGGTCCCCATCCTTTTCAACCGTGACAATATGATCGTGCGGGTCAATGGCAGTGACGTTGTGGCCGAGCCGCAGATCCACCTTGCGCTTGTCTCGCGCCTCGTCCGGGGTGACCTCCACCAGTGCGTCCATGTCACCCACCGCACCTTCGACAAAATAAGGAATTCCGCATGCCGCGTATGAGATGTATTTCCCCCGTTCAAATAAAATAACCTCGTACTCGGGTTTGAGTCGCTTGATCTGGCTGGCTGCACTCATGCCCGCTGCATCGCCGCCTATGATGACAACCTTCATGCTGCCCCCTTTCGAAGAATTTGATGCCTGTGTGCGTGTGGATATTGCATGCGTCACATTCAGCATTCAGGGTGGCATTGATGCAGCGGTTCTGTCAACAGGAGAATATTTCCGGTTTTACCATAATAGGTTATTGTATAAATCCTACTTTCCACCCATGTTACGGCATGGTATGCATCACTGGTCGAATCGATTGGAGGTGCAGAATGCAGAGTACTCAGAGAGATCCCGCAACGTAAAATCAGCTAGATGATAAAGATACACAAGGAATTATCATGGATTCAATTTTAAAGGCATCGGAATTTATAAAAACAAATCTCCAGTACCTGATGGTTGCAGCGATTGTGCTGGGGCTGTGCAATGTATACCTTTTCGGAGGGTTCGTTATACCAAAGTGGATCCTGCTGTTTATTATGATCTTTTTCGTGGTGTATCCTGTATTGATCGACACGAAGTTTTCGGAGATCATCTCTCATCTGAGGGAGCCAAGGCCGATATTCTGCAGCTTTGTGCTCAATTTTTTGTTTTCTCCTTTTATCGCCTACATCATATCTATGGTTTTCCTGTCCGATGAGCCTGAATTATTCACAGCCCTCATGCTCATCTCTCTCATCCCTACAAGTGCCATGAGTACGGCATGGACTTCGTTTTCAGGGGGCAGCCTGCCTACGGTTCTGTATCTAGTCCCTTTCAATCTTCTGTTCGCTTCATTTGTGGCATTGCCCTTTATGCTGCCGCTTTTTGTCAGCGAGGCAATAACGATCAATCAACTCACTATTCTAAAAAACATTTTTCTGGTGTTCGGTGTTCCGCTCATTCTGGGCCAGGCCACCCGTGTCATGATCATTCGATTCAAAGGAATCGATACATACAGCAGCATTCAGCCAGAATTCAAAGGCATAAGCGCAGCGGGCATACTGGTTCTTCTGTTTCTCGTTATGTCGCTTAAAAGAAATACTCTTCTGCTGGGTCAATACTCTTTGATTGTCAAAATACTTGTTCCTGTTCTTGCCTACTATGCTTGCATCTATACCATCAGCATCGTTTGGGCGAGGTATTTGGTATGGAGAAAGACCCTTTCTGCTGAAAAGGCAATAACGCTGGTGTACACCTCGGTGACCCGGCATGTGAATATCTCACTGGCACTTGTCCTTTCAGCTTTCGCCCTCAACCAGGCATCACTTATGGTTCTTCTTGTAGTGTTGGCCTATGTCATCCAGGTACCGAGCATGGCATTCTATGCCCAGCATTACGGCAAAAGGTTTGTCTCAATGAATCAGGCAGGACAGCAACCTGAGGATGACCGGCCATAAAGAAAACAGCTCCTTGAATTCATTAAGACCATGCTTATACTTTATAAGTAACATAGTTTGCATGATTTCAAAATCTTGAGCGGATAAAGATCATTGAAAGGAGGATGGTTCATGGCAAAGGAGATAAAGGCCGGCTGTGCAAGGCCGACCGGAGGACCTGTGGGGGAAAAGAAAAAGAAGGCACCCGCAAAGGAAGAAAGCGTTATCGAGGAGGTGAGATCGATGATCAAGGTTGGGCAGAAGGCGCCGGATTTTACTGCACCGGCATATCACAAAGGGAAATTCGTATCGGTTCAGTTGTCCGAATATCTGGGGAAATGGGTGGTGCTGTGCTTCTACCCGGGTGACTTCACCTTTGTCTGAGCGACCGAGATCTCGGCAGTTGCCGAGAAATATCCCGAGTTCAAGAAACTGGGCGTTGAGGTCCTTTCCATGAGCATCGACAGCGTGTTTGTCCACAAGATGTGGAACGATAACGAGCTATCGAAGATGGTAAAAGGCGGGGTTCCGTTTGCCATGCTCTCGGACGGGGGCGGAAAGGTCGGTTCCATATTCGGGGTGTATGACGAGGATGCAGGCGTTGAGACCAGGGGAAGGTTTATCATCGATCCCGACGGAGTGATACAGGGGTACGAGGTGCTCACCCCTCCTGTAGGAAGGAACGTGAACGAAAGCATCAGGCAGATCCAGGCATTCCAGGTGGTACGCAACAGCAAGGGCACCGAGGCCACCCCTTCGGGCTGGAAGCCGGGCAAGATGACGCTCAAGCCAGGCCCGGATCTCGTGGGCAAGGTCTGGGAGGTCTGGAAGACCAAGATGGCGTTTGATTAGGCTGAAGGCATCATGGATACCGGGCACAGTTCTTTCCGATGAACATAGGCCCGATGTAGTGGATCAAATATCCGATGGAGTACTGGAGTAAGGGAGTGATGGATAAAAACCGGGGGGATAATAAGGAACCCGGAGAAACTAGTATAGGGTGCCTGAACCGTAGCATATATGGTTCAGATGCCCTATATTATTATAACTGAAGTTTCGCACATAATATCAGGCCAAGTCAATATAAGGATTTTCAAGGATATCGATGAGATAGAAGAAGGTATTGAGGTCGGA
>JAFGTK010000136.1 GCA_016934135.1 Deltaproteobacteria bacterium
AGGGATGGCATTCCCTGAGTGGCCGGATACAAAGGCATCGTAAGGGCTTTCAGATGGATTGATGAAGGCGCTGAGGCCGCCTTGCTGTCTCAGAGTGTCGAAACGGTCTTTTCTGCCGGTAATGATCTTGTGGGCATAGCTCTGATGGCCCACATCCCAGAGGATCTTGTCTTTGGGCGTGTTGAACACGTAATGCATTGCCAGCGTGAGTTCCACGGTCCCGAGACTTGATGCAAGATGACCGCCTGTCCGGCTGACATGTAAAAGGATAAATTCCCTCACCTCCCGAGCAAGGATTTCCAGCTCATTCAGGCTTAAGGATTTCAGATCCTTTGGCGAGGATATTGTCGGCAGTATATTCATGGTTTTTTTACATCACCCGTTGTGCCATCCACTGGGCAAGTTCTTCCAATACGTTTGATCGTTTGTCACTGATCTGTGCTATACTCCTGGTGGCCTCGTTTGTCATCTGTCCGGCCCATAAGCGGGCATTTTCGAGGCCAAGGGCCTTGATTACCGTAGCTTTGCCCTGGATCTGATCTTTCCCTGATGTCTTGCCGAGAACCTCGTCGGTTGAGGTTATATCCAGAATGTCGTCTATGGCCTGAAATGCAAGCCCCAAAAAGGCCCCGTATTGCATGAAAGCGTGTATCTTCTGTGTGTCGTCCGTAGCGATTCGTGCCCCTGAATACATGCAGAGCTCGAATAGACGCGATGTTTTTTTCCTGTAGATATCCGCTATTTCATCCAGGGTAAGGTCTTTCCCTTCTGCCATGACATCCAGATATTCACCCTGTACCAGGCCGTCAATGCCGCAGACATCGGCTATTACCCTCAGGATATCGGTTTCCACCTTTTCCGGGTAACCACTGGAGCTGATTACCGAAAGGGCCTGAAAGATCAGGGCGTCTCCTGCGAGTATGGCTGTTGCTTCCCCGAAACGCTTATGGCATGTAGGCATTCCTCGTCTCAGACCATCATTGTCCAATGCCGGAAGATCGTCATGGATAAGGCTGAATGTATGAATCATCTCAATGGCAAGCCCGGCCGGAAGGGCTTGTATGCTGCTGCCTCCCAGGGTTTCACAGGCAAGCATGGTCAGGATGGGTCGTATCCTTTTTCCGCCTGCTGAAAGAGAATAGGAAAAGGCATCGAATATTCCGGAAACAGCATTGATTCCGGCAAGATAATCATGGAGGTAATCTTCAAATAACTTCTTCTTTTCGGTGATTATTGCGATTATATCCAAGCAGGCTCTCCTGAGAGAGGCAATACCACGCAATAATGGATTGTTCAAGATTAGATCTGTGTTATTAGTCGTGCCATCACGCTTTGAGCCTTTCATAGAGCATCATGATCGTATTTACGTACACCTCTGAGTGATTATAATACCAGACAGCCTTTCTTTTCTTTTCAATACTTGCTCCTTCCTCCCATCCTGCACGCTTGAGATAGTGTGCTATACTTGCCATGGCATCGGCCATGTTAAAAGGATCTTTCCTGCCGTCGCCGTCGCCGTCTCTGCCGTATTCAATAAATGAGGATGGGATGAACTGTCCGGGACCGAGTGCACCGGCGAATGAACCTGTAATGGCGAGAGGGTCAAGTCCGAGTTCATCGGCCAGTATGATAAGCTGATACAATTCGTTTAATGCCCACCGGGCCTTTTTTTGGGCCCGTTCTATCGTTGCCGGATCATTGAGTTTCGGAAAGTCTTTGCCGTGTGTCCGCTGTACGGTATCCAGATAAGCAGGGTCCAGGATAACGGCAAGGTTGGTGTATGCTGTGAACACATTGTATTTTTCCGGGTAGGTTCCGAGCCTCGATTCCACGATAAGAATGGCTGTAATAACCTCTGCAGAGATGGCGAATCTGCTCTGAATGGAAGAAAAGATTGACTCGTTATCCTCGATATATTTTTTCCCCTTATCAAAGAATTTGGGGTCGATCTCCATATATTCAGGCTGCATGGTGCTTCCCTTCGGGCTTGAATAGAAGAGATTCTTCATAATAATCTCTGCATCGATGGATACCCTTGGATCACGCAGCAGTTGCTGCACATGATCTCTTTCGAGCCCTTTAGCTACAAGAAGGTCTTCGATGTATTGTTTCGAACTGTTGTCCCTGGCGCCTGCAATAGTAATGACAGACAGAAAAAAGATGAGAAAAAGACATGATATTATGGTTTTTTTCATTTAAAAAGGTCTCCTTATATTATTGAAGAATTCGCGAATATTCTTTTTTGATAGTAACCATTCCTTGAGTAATGTACAAGTACGATTCTTTTAACGTCATGAGTATTTGAGGTCCCTGTTTTCATAAAAACCGGATGTAAAGGCCTTCATCGGCAATGCAATATTTACTCTGAAGTTAAAAAAAGATAATTACTCGCCTTGACTTGATCGCAACGGCATCATAAAGAGGTCTCATATGAAGAGGCTTCTGATTGCAAACCGTGGAGAGGTTGTCGTTCGTGTTCTGCGGACAGCGAAAGAGATGGGAATTGAGACCATTGTTGTCTTCTCGGAAGCAGACAAGGATATGGAATATCTCGCATATGCTGACGAGACGGTCCAGATCGGCCCTGCGCAGTCATCAAAGAGCTATCTGAATGTCGATGCGATCATTAGCGCAGCGATAGCCTGGAAGGCCAATGCGGTTCATCCGGGATACGGTTTTCTTTCTGAAAATCCAAGCCTTGCAGCCATGTGCGAGGAAAAGGGCATTGTCTTTATCGGGCCCACGAGCGCCACACTTCGGACTATCGGCAACAAGTCCCGAACCAAGGAGGTGGCCAAGTCTCTCGGGATTCCTACCATCCCCGGTTCCTATGGCGTTGTTGCAAATATCGACCAGACCATTGTCATGGCAAAAGAACTCGGTATGCCCGTGATATTGAAATCACTTTACGGAGGCGGCGGAAGGGGAATGAAGGTTGCCTATACCGAGGACCAGCTCCGTTCACAGTTTGCCAGCGTGAGCAGTGAAGCCAATGCAGCCTTTGGTCGCAACGAGGTTTATATCGAACATTATATCATTTCTCCCAGGCATTTCGAAGTGCAGGTGCTGGCTGATGAATACGGCGGTATTCAAGTGCTCAGCGACAGGGAATGTTCGATACAGAGGCGGCATCAGAAGATCATTGAAGAGGCCCCAATACCGAATATCGAGGATTCTGTGCGGGATAATCTGTGGAAATGGTCAAGGACGATAATCCAGGCAATAGGATTCCGGGGGCTCGGCACCGTGGAGTACCTGATGGATCAGGAGGGCGACACTTATTTTCTGGAGATAAACGGAAGACTGCAGGTTGAACACCCGGTTACCGAAATGGTCACCGGCATGGATATGATCAGAGAACAGATCATGATCGCTGCAGGATCCCCCATTGAGAGGACAAATACAAATATTGTGGGTCATGCCATCGAATGCAGGCTGAATGCGGAAAATACTACAAAGAATTTCATGCCCACAACAGGCACCATCAATAAGCTACGTTTACCAGGAGGGCCTGGAACAAGGGTAGACACGCATCTTTTCCCAGGGTGCACCATAAGCTCTTTCTATGATCCTCTTCTCGTAAAGCTCATCGCTCATCACACGACGCGTAACGGGGCACTGAGACGTATGACGAGAATGCTTGAAGAAACAACCATCGAGGGCATCATTACAAACAAGGATCTTCTGCGAAGGCTCCTGAAGAATGACCAGTTCCTTTCAGGCAACGGCGATACATCGCTTGTAACTCAGCTGCTTGATAAATAGAACAGGACAGATTCATAAAAGCAGTTCTGTTTATCCCGCAACTCGGCAGGATATTCTGATTGGATCCGACCAAGATGCGTCCGAAGGTGGTGTGGCCGGCCTAAAGCCTAGTTGGTTCGCCTTTATGAAGACAGGACCTTTGTGATCTCGTCTGCTGCAAATTCAGGGAGCATTTCCTTTTTTCCTTCGTAAACGAGCACCATATCCTTCTCATGGGTGATCCTTCCAATCACAGAACCCGGGATGCCGTTTCCCTTCCAGGCAGAGATAATCTTTTGTGCTGAGGCGTGTTCGCAGCAGACCAGAAGGGATCCGGAGGCCAGAACACCCAGCGGGTCTATTGCAAAGCGCGGGAGGATCTGTTTTGCCAGATCGAGTATGGGGATGGATTCCTTATCCACGGTAATCCCATATCCGCATGCTGCTGCAATCTCTCGCAGACCGGTAGCCAGGCCCCCCTCGGTAGGGTCGTGCATGGCGGTTACTCCACCCTGAGCGAGGGCTATACGAGCTTCCTGCAAAACGCTTATACCCGGGTCATAGATGAGATTGCGGGCCTTTTCAAGCGATTTGGAGTCAAGGCCGAGCTTGTCGGATTTTTCCTGCGCCATAACAGCGATGCCCTCAATGGGGATGCTCTTGGTAAGGAGTACGAGATTGCCGGGACATGCCCCAGAGGTACGGATGATATTGTCCCCGGCAAGGGTTCCTATCATGAAACCCACTGCAATGGGCCTGTCTATTCCATACGTTATCTCGGTATGGCCTCCCACGAGTGTTATATTGTAGGATATGCAGGCCTCTCTGAGATTGGAAAAGAGCTTTTCCGCCGATTCCCTGGTGGTTTTGCCTTCTGGCAGGAGAAATGTTACCAGCAGATATTTCGGAATACCGCCCATGCAGGCAATGTCATTGGCGTTGATGGTGACAAGGTACCAGGCTAAATTGTCACTGGTAAAGGTGATGGGGTCGGTTTTGAAAAGCAGCGTCTG
>JAFGTK010000137.1 GCA_016934135.1 Deltaproteobacteria bacterium
CGCTTATCATTTATCTACGCAAAATGTGGGTTTAATCCAAGCTCTCTTGATTTTTCATACTTTCCACTTAATGTACTTAGACGAGATATTGAATTTTTATCTTCCATTAAGTTTTTATGGTAATCCATTGATGGTATCTGCCGGGAGCATGTCATCGAATATCGGTCACATCTATGTAAGGGTTTGTAAAAAAATACATGTGAGGGGGACGGATATGAAGATCTTTATTACCGGTTCTACAGGGTTCATAGGAACCCATCTTGTGCAAAGACTGGTTCAGACAAAACATGAGATTGTCTGTCTGGTAAGGAGTACCAGCAAGGTGGAAAAACTGGAGAAATTGGGTGTAACCCTTGTGCTGGGAGATGTCACGGATAAAAAATCCGTGCTCGAAGGCATGAGAGGGTGCGACTGGGTAATGAACCTTGCCAATGTATACACCTTTTGGGAAAGGGACAGAAGCATATACTGGAAGGTCAATGTGGAAGGCACGCGAAATGTCATGGAAAGTGCACTGGAAAATAAGGTGAAAAAGGTTGTGCACGTAAGTTCTGTGGCTGTCTGGGGCAAGCCTGCGATATTGCCTTTTGCCGAGGATATAGAGGTGGGCCCCGAGCGTACCAGCGATTATGCCAGGTCAAAGTACGAGGGCGATCTTATTGCATGGGACCTTATGAGGACCAAAGGGCTACCCCTGGTTATGGTCTATCCTGCCGGAGTACTGGGATCCGGAGACACCCGTTATTCAGGCCGGTATATCCATGACCTCATGCAGAGAAGAATGCCGGTTCTGGCGTTTACTGATACCGTCATGACCTTTGTCCATGTAAAGGATGTTGCAAAGGCAATAGTGGCGGCAGCTGAAAAGAAAAACAACATCGGCGAGAAATATATCATCGGCAAACATATGCTTTCCATCAGGGAGTTCAACATGATTATCAGTGAGGTCTCGGGTGTCAAACTTCCAAGACTGTCATTGCCTGTCTGGCTGGCCAAGCTCAACGCCGTCCTTCTCACCGCGCTGGCCGGTCTCACGGGAAGACCCCCTTTATGGGGATTGTCAAGGGATGCAGTCAGTATGATGTCAGGAGATACCATGGCAGACGGCAGCAGGGCCGAGAGGGAACTGGGCATCACCTATACCTCGGTCAGGCAGGCTATAGAGGACGAGATTCATCCCCCAGAAGAAATACAACACCCATACATGCACAGAAAATACAGCCGTTTCAGGGTCTCGAAAAAGATTTTGCTTCAGCCTGAAAACATGGAACAGGAAATTGTAATGCTTAAGGATATCAGCAGGGGAGGGTTATTTGCAGAGACGGGCAAGTCATTAAAAGAAGGGATGAATGTTGCCGCTGAATTTTCAGAAAGAATGGAGGGTTTTCCTCTTGTCAAAGGAAAGGTCTCGAGAAAGACCGACAGGGGAATAGCTGTACAGTTTACCGGAGGCGGCGCGGAAAATATTACAAGGCTGATCTCGCATTAGATCCATATTGCACGAAAGAGAGGGAATAACCCCTGTAGGAGCGGCTTTCAGCCGCGATCCTGCTTCAATCGCGGGAAAGTGTATCGCGGCTGAAGCCGCTCCCACAGGGGTATTTGCTCCGCTAGGTCTCACCGGTCAGGACTGTATTGTTGCGTGTAAATCTTAGAATCTCTTCGAGAAAGTCCGGGCCGTAACGTTTCAGTTTGTGGTTCCCGACACCGTGGATGCGGCGGAATTCATCGAGATCTTCCGGAAGATATGCAGCCATCTCAGCCAGAGACGTGTCGCTGAATATGACAAAAGGCGGGATACCTGCTGTCTCTGCAAGTCTTTTCCGCAGGATCCGAAGTTTTTCAAAGAGTTCCTGGTTATAGTCCATTTCCCCGGTCTTTATGCGTTTAGTCTTGGCAGCCTTGATTGTTTCTATGCGCGGTCTGGCCATTGTCAGGGTTTGTTCACCCTTCAGCAGGGGTTTTGCGGGCGCTTTCAACTTGAGCACCGAGTAGTCACCTACATCCTGTTCGAGAAAGCCATGATGCACAAGGTGGCGAAGCAGGCTGTTCCAGTATTCCCTGCTCTTGTCAGCACCTATTGCATAGGTGGTGAGTCTGTCGTGACCCAGCTGGAAAATGCGTTCTTTCTGAGCTCCTCTGAGCACGTCGATCACGTGTGTCATGCCGAACCGCTGTCCTACCCGGTAGACACAGGACAGGGCCTTGCGTGCATCTTCGGTTACATCTATCAGTTCGGGCGGATGATTGCAGATATCGCAGTTTCCGCAATCATCCTGCAGGCGTTCTCCGAAATAACCCAGCAGGATCCGGCGCCTGCAGCTCATGGCCTCGGCAAACCCGACCATTGAACCGAGCTTGTGCAGTTCAATACGCTTCTGTTCCGGGTTGCTTGTTTTCTCGATCAGGCTTTTTGCAACAGCGATGTCACCATAGCCGAAGAGAAGGAGTGCTTCGGCAGCAAGTCCGTCACGGCCTGCACGGCCGGTTTCCTGATAGTAGCTTTCAATGGTTTTCGGGATGTCATAATGCACGACATACCGGATGTTGGATTTGTCTATTCCCATTCCGAATGCCACTGTGGCTACGATTATACGGATATCGTCTCGCAGAAAGTCGTCCTGGGTCTTTTTGCGTTGTATCGCCGTTAAACCAGCGTGATAGGGCGCTGCTGAAAACCCGGCTTCAACAAGCTGCCCTGCAACCTTGTCCACCCGTTTGCGGCTCAGGCAGTAAACAATACCGCTGCTGCTGTTACGGGATTGCAGAAAGGATTTGAGCTGTGCAAAGGGTTTGATTTTTTCCATTACTGAATAGTGAATATTGGGCCGGTCGAATCCCGAGATATAGCATGTTGCCTTTGAAAGTCCCAGCCGGTCCAGGATATCTGAGCGTGTATGAGGCTCTGCCGTAGCAGTCAGGGCAATCATCGGAATATTCCTGAAGAGGCTCCGCAGTCTGCCCAGTTTCCGGTATTCCGGCCGGAAATCATGTCCCCACTGAGAAATACAGTGCGCCTCATCAATGGCAAACAATGCAATGGGGATATCCTTGAGCCGCTCGATAAAACCCTCGCTCATCAGCCGTTCCGGGGCCACATACAGAAGGTCGAGTTCCCTGGCATGAAGAGCTGCCAGGACTTTGCGCGCCTGGGTGCTCTGCAGGGATGAATTGTAAAATTCAGCTTTTACCCCGCAGGCATTCAAAGCATCGACCTGGTCTTTCATCAGGGAAATAAGAGGTGAAACCACAATACCCACTCCGGTTCTGTGCAGGGCCGGTATCTGATAGCACAGCGACTTGCCGCCGCCTGTGGGCATCAGTACAAAGGCATCTTCCCCGCGAATAAGCCCTTCGATAATTTCTTGCTGATGGGGCCGGAAAGAATCGTATCCGAAGATCGTTTTCAGGCTCTGTGCAGAGGTTTCATTCATTCTAAATATTCCATCACTTATTTGACAGGCATAAGAAATGTCAGGATCTGTGCATTTCTCTATCATAAAATATAGGTGTAGTAAAACAAGCAGTAAACCTGACATGAAACAAGGCATAAAGTTCTAGCTGAAAGACGGTCCGGGAAAAGCGATCTTTTCCGGAACGTAAACCGGCAAAGGACCCTGGGCCCGGAAATACATACACTGCTGCATTTTATGGGCTCAGGATCTCTTTGAGTTCCCTGGGGAGTGTTTCGATAAACCTCACTGCTATCCGGTTTCCTTTATAGCCGAGCACATGTCCTTTCAGCCAGAAGGTTTTTCCGAACTGGATGATATCGATATATGCATCCTCACCGGCTCCTGTTTCTATAGGTTCCTCGGTTTCAACACCGACACCCTCTGTACTGATATCGACTATGTTCCCGGGCTTCCGGGCTTCTTTTCCTTCGCTTGTCAGCCTGACATCACAGGGGAGATCCACACTCTTGCGCATATTTCGACGTCTGTCCTCACTCCGGGCGTTTTCTTTTCTCAAGATCTTCTTGTCTATCTTGCCTACAGGGGTAAGCGGCAGTTCATCTCTGAATTCAATGAATTTGGGCACCTCATAGGGAGCGAGACGGTCAATTGCAAAATTGAGGATCTCATTTTTCAGTACCTCCGGATTCTTGAGGTTCCTGATCTCCGGTTTCAATGCTATATATGCCTTTACCAGCTCTGAGCCGGGTCTTTCAGGGTTCGGTACACCTATAGTGGCGATCATGCC
>JAFGTK010000138.1 GCA_016934135.1 Deltaproteobacteria bacterium
CCGGGATTCTTTGCTGCCGGAGATGTCACAGACGAGACCGAGAAGCAGATCGTAATCGCGGCAGGCGCCGGCGCCAAAGCGGCTCTGAGCGCTTACAGCTATATCCTGGAAAAGACCCGGGGCATGAGCATTTAGCTTCAGAACAACCATCAGATATCGGTTCATAGAGAATAAATCGGGAGATGCAAGTGAAAAAGGTATACCATGAGTATAACAAAGAGTTTGAATACTTCCTGCGGACGGAAAAGCACCTTGCGCTTATGGTGAAAAACCGTGCGGACAGATGGAAAGACTCCAAGATCGCCGTGCGGCACAAGCCCTATGGGGCATGGATCTCGTATACCTGGGCGGACTTCGGTGAGCAGATTGACGCTGCCGCTAGAGGCCTGCTTGCCCTGGACGTGAAAGAAACCGAAAAGGTGGGCATCTTCTCCCACAACCGGGTTGAATGGTCGATCTCCGATCTCGCCACGCTGAGCATACGCGCTGTTTCCGTCCCCATTTACGGCACCGACTCCCAACAGGAGGCAAACTACATCATAGAAGATGCACGGATCAGGATCCTGTTTGTGGAAAACCAGGACCAGTACGACAAGGCCCGTGCCATCCTTGCTGCTTCTGCGGTGCTTGAAAAGATTATCGTGTTCGATAAGACGGTATCCATAGATACGGGTGAAGAAATCATGTACTTCACCGATTTCCTCGCAATGGGCCGGGGCTGCGGCAAGGAGGAAGAACTGGAAAAGAGGCTCAGGAGGCTTTCATCAGACGACCTTGCCACCCTCATTTACACATCGGGCACCACCGGCGATCCAAAAGGGGTTATGCTCAGCCACAAAAACATCCTGGCCATGATGTTCGATCCGGATGGACATATCGACCTGGGTGAAAAGGATGTCAATCTTGCGTTCCTGCCGCTCTCTCACGTGTTTGAACGTGCCTGGACCTATTTCATCTTCCTGCGAAGCGCAGAGAATCATTACTGCCATGACACAAAAAAGATCCTGGAGTTCCTGAAGGAATCCAGACCCATGTATATGTGCAGCGTTCCCAGAATGTGGGAAAAGGTCTATGCAACAGTGATGGAGGGTTTGAGCAAAGCCTCGCCGCTGAAGAAAAGGCTCTTTACCTGGGCCATTGAAACCGGTGGCAGGGTTGCCGTGAGAAAGCGGGATGTACAGCCCATTCCCCTCATCCTGTCGGCACAGTACGCCCTTGCCGACCGGCTGGTCCTGAAAAAGATCAGGGCCATTTTCGGCGGCAGGACCGTGTTTTACAACGTGGGAGGCGCGGCATTTTCCGCCGAGATCGCCGAATTCTTTTTCAAGACGGGGGTCCTGCTGCTCCTGGGATACGGGATGACCGAGTGTTTTCCCATCTGCATCGCCAATGCCACGCATAACAAGTTCGGCACCAGCGGCCCGGTCCTGCCCATGGTGAAGGTGAGGCTCTCTGATGAAGGGGAGATCCAGGCACAGAGCCCCAGCATGATGATAGGCTACTACAACAAGCCCGAGCTCACGAAAGAAACCTTCACCCCTGACGGATGGATAAAGACCGGGGATGTGGGAACGATCGATGATGAGGGGTATATTACCATCACCGACCGGATAAAAGACCTGATGAAGACCTCGGGTGGGAAATATATCGCCCCGCAGAAGATCGAGATCCTCCTGAATGAAGACCTCTTCATAGAGCAGTCGGCCGTGATCGGAAACGGCAGGCAATATGTCAGCGCACTCATTGTTCCGGCCTTTGACCAGCTGGAAAACTATGCACGGGATCATGACATACCCTTCTCCACCCATGAGGACCTCGTAACACGACCCGAGATCAAAGACTTTTACCGGGGACGGATCGACCGGCAGACATCTTCTCTGGGACAGGTGGAGAAGATCAAGAAGTTCACCCTGATCTCACATGAGTTTACGCAGGAGGCAAGGGAGATAACCCCGACGCAGAAGATCCGCAGGAAGGTCATCGACAAGAATTACACCGACTTTATCGAAGCCATGTATGCGGGGGAATAAGAGAAGCGAAGCATCTCTGTGTAAGCCTATGACCTCTTGTTCTGTGTGGAGGAGGCACTGCTTCAAAACAGCGCCTCCATAACCGGCTCAGACATCAATCATTCGAATACATGCTTTCGATCTGTGTTGCATATTTGGTGTTGATAACCCTGCGCTTGATCTTGAGTGTGGGAGTCAGCTCGTCGGTTTCCTGTGACCACTCCGCATCCAGCAGCTTGAACTTGCGTATCTGTTCCACCCGTGCATAGTGCTGCATGTTTGCTGAGATCTCCTCTTCAATGAGGTTTATTACCTCAGGTTTTTCAATAAGATCTTTGTTCGCTGCAAAGGAAAGGCCCGCATTCCTTGCCCAGTTCTCCAGTTCGGGGAAAGCCGGCACGATAAGGGCCGAGAGGTATTTCCGGTTGTCCCCGATGATTGCCACCTGCTCGATATAGCTCGATGCCTTGAGGCTGTTCTCTATGTTCTGGGGGGAGATGTTTTTCCCGCCCGAGGTGACGATAAGGTCCTTGATCCGTCCTGTTATCTTTAAGTATCCCTCCTGATCTATCTCGCCGATATCACCTGTCCTGAAGAATCCGTCCTCGGTAAAGACCTCATGAGTTGCTTCCTCGTTCTTATAGTATCCCATCATGACCTGGGGCCCCTTTATGAGCACCTCGCCGCCTTCACCGATCTTGACGATAGTATCTTTCAGGGGCGGCCCCACGGTCCCTGGTTTTATATGGTTCGGCCGGTTGCCATGGGTCACCGGCGTGGTCTCGCTCAGGCCGTAGCCCTCACACACCTTGATGCCCATGCCCAGGAAAAACTCGGCATCGCTTACCGAGAGCGGACCGCCTCCTGAGAGCGCGAACCTGAGCCTGTCCATGCCGAGACCGGCCTTTAACTTGGAGAATATGATCTTGTCCGCCAGGTTGTACTGGAATGCAAAGAAACCCTTTCTCGGGATATCGTCACATATGTAGGGGAGATTCTTCTTTGCCAGATACATTGCCCAGGAAAACAGCATCCGCTTGATAAGAGGTGCCTGCGAGACCTTTGCTGCGATACCCGCATGGATCTTCTCGTACAGTCTTGGCACACTCACGATAAGGGTCGGCCTCACCTCCTGGAAATTGTTCAGGATCCTGGAGAAATCCTCGGCAAAGGCCACGGTCTTGCCGGCATTGAGTGCGGAGTAGTAGCCTACAGTCCGCTCGAACGAATGGGACAGGGGAAGGAAGGACAGCAGCGTGTGTTCTTCCTGAAAGAGTTCGGGGTCCACGGAATAGAGCTGATTCACGTTTGCAATAAAATTGTGGTGCGAGAGCATTACACCCTTCGGATCTCCTGTTGTCCCCGAAGTATAGATGATAGTAGCCATATCCGAGGGTTTTATGGACGTGAGCCGTTCTTCGAATACCCCGGTATTGTCTGCCCCTTCACCCTGTTGCATGGCCGCCTTCAGATCTATGACATCACCGGCGGTTCCATCTACAGCATCGAAGGAGATGACTGCCCCAACTCCTGGCAGGTTACTCTTTACCTCCAGAACCTTGCCCGTGTGCTCCTTCTCCCCGGTAAAACACATCACTGAATCCGAGTTCTCGATAATATACTGCGCCTCCAGGGCGGAATTGGTGGCATAGATGGGGACGTTGACCGCTCCAACGGACAGGATTGCCAGGTCTGCAACCCACCACTCATATCTGTTCGGAGAAAAGAGAGCCACCTTGTCGCCGGCCCTGATCCCCTGTGAGATCAGAAACGATGAGAGATTCCTCACCATCTTGTTCATCTCGTTCCAGGAAATGTTTTCAAAGGTGCCGTGCGAGTTCTTGAATGCCACACACGCCTTGTCACCCAATTCTTCAACCCTGTTTAAAAAGATTGCCGCCATTGATGTCTCTTGATAGCTTGCCATTGAAGTCCTCCCTTATACAATTATTACACGCCGCTGCGAGCGATCCTGCAGCCTTCAAACAATCATGGATGCACGTTAAATTTATATAGAGATATCATATTGTTGCATATCATTCAATGAGAATAGAAGTAAACTGCCCACAGCTTGAAAAAACCAGCGAAGCAGAGAATCGAATCCGGGCTTCTTTCTCAAGCGACGCGTCAGAATTTATTCAACCTTTTGTACATTGCCCGGTTGGTCCTGTAGATAGTCTTGAATTCCCGGAAGAGCGCGTCATAGGTCTTTGTGTTTGCCTTGTTCGGGTGGAAGACCCCGGTGTACTCCATGAGAGACGGGATATCGTCAAACGTGATCTCGCCGAGACCCACCGAGGCGATCAACGCAGCCCCGCGCGCATTTGCCTGCAGGGGGTCTTTCACCTGCCGTATCTGTCTGCCGAGGACATCGGCTATGATCTGGCACCACAGGTTCGACCTCGCACCGCCTCCGATAATGCTCAGCGGATTCATCTTTCTCTTTATGAATTTCTCCACGTACCCCAAAGACCACCTCGTGTTATAGGCCACTCCTTCTAAAAATGCCCGCACCATGTGGTCGAAGGTGGTGGTCTTTGAGATATTGTACAGCCCGGCCCTCAGGGTCGTATCGTCCAC
>JAFGTK010000139.1 GCA_016934135.1 Deltaproteobacteria bacterium
CAAAGTAGATGAGTACATTTCTGCAAAAGATGATATCAAAACCCTTCATGATCCGGACACGCTTGCTGTCATTGAAATTCAGATACTGCAGTTCGACGAGCATCCGAATATCGTCTTTTACCGTGTATTGTGATCCGTTGGGGATAAAGTACTTCTTTTTTATCTCAGCAGGGACTGATCTGAGGGTATATTCATTATATACAGCCGACCTGGCGGACCTTAAAGCCTTTTCGCTGATATCGCTTGCGTATATCTTAACATCCCAGTCAGAGATTTTGTCCCGCAGGATCTCATGGACGACAATACCCATGGTATAGGGTTCATCGCCGGTAGAGCATCCCGCAGACCACAGTCTCAGGGTTTTGTTCCCCGCTTCATTTTTTCTGTTCAGGATTTCGGGCAGGGCTTTCTCCTGAAAGGCCTGAATCTGCGGTGGGCTCCTGAAGAAACTTGTCTCATTGGTGGTGACGGAATCGAACAGGCAGCGTAATTCCTTGCCGGCCTGGGGATCATACTTGAGCATATAGTAGTATTTGTCGAAGTCCGAGAGATTGTTTGCCCGCAGCCTGAGCATGAGCCTGTTTTCCAGTTGCTGTTTTTTCGTGTCGGAGAAATAGATCCCGGAATTTTCATATATGAAATCTCTCAGCAATCTGAAAGTTTCGTCAGTCATCATGGAGGCAGCAGCCGAGGCCGTAAGTTCAGTCATGTGCCATCTCCTGACCGGCCGGCTCGGAAATTGTAGAGATATATTCTGACACCTCTTCTCCAATATTCTCGATCTCGAAGGTCATACGTTCAAGATCAAGCAAATGTACAGGGTGTCCCATCTGTTTCATAATATGCCAGGCGCTCTGATCACTCAGGACGAAAGACATCCTGTCCCCACCGCATGAGAATTCTTTCGCTTTTGCCAGGAGGTCCGAGATGCAGACCAATGAATTGATATCCTTGTATTGTGCCTGGTCCGGGTGATGATGATGAAGCGTGATATCCGTTATGTAGCCGGGGAGATTCCATTTCTGAGCAAGGAAGCTCCCTACTTCCATATGTGTTGTGCCGAGCACTTCCATTTCGGCCTCATACATGGGGCAGTCCACGTCAATGGAAAATGCATGTGCCTCCATGAATTCATCGTGGAAATACTCGTCCAGTATAATCTTTCCGATATCGTGCAGCAGCCCTCCGACAAACTCTCTGCCCATAGACCTCATTCCCAGTTTTTTATCAACGTACCGGGCAATAAGCGCAGTGGCGATACAGTGATTCCAGAACGTATCGCGTATGGATTCCCCTGTGCTGCCTTGGGGGGGGAGAACTGAAAGCACGGAAACCGACGTGGTGATATTGATGATTTCGTTCAGTCCCATCAAAAGGATTGCACGGTGGAGGGTATCAACCTCACCAGAGCCCCGTCGATAGAATGAAGAATTCGCCATCTTCAACACCTTGGTTGCCAGAGGGGGATCCTTGTAGATACATTCCGATACTGCCTTTATGGATACATCGGATGATCGGGAAAGCCCGATTACTTCAATGGCAACCGCCGGCAGGGTTGGAAGGTCTTCGACGTTTTGAATGACATCAAGTACATGATTATCCATATTAAAAAACCACCCCCTGCAGTCTGTCCACAGCCTCTGCAACCGCGCGGGCCACATCCAGGTTTTCATCGTCCATATAGACCTCCAGCTCGCTTGCCAGAGAGTCGTCCCCCCACTGTCCAAGGGCTTTTACTGCCGGTATCCTCAGAACGTCAGGCCCTGTTTTCAAGATATGCAAAAGCCTGTCTTTTGCATCTTCATCCTTGAATTTTCCCAGAGCTTCTATGGCATGATAGGCTGTCCATATCTGGGTGCTTGCCGTAGCATCTTCCAGGAAAGACCTGAGATCATCAATCCTGCGCTGCCCTATGATATCAATTGCCAGATGACGGATTTCATCGAGTTCATCATGGAACAGGCCCATCAGAAGATCCTTTTCAACGGGCATCATGTCGTCTTTGATGATCTCGACAGCTGCCATTCTCACCCGGCCGTCCCGGTCCCGCAGCATGTACTGAACTGCAGATTCCAACTGCGTGCTTTCCATTTTGTCAAGCCCGGAAAGTGCCATGGTCCTGACTTGGGGATCGTCGTCCTTGAGCAGGCCCGCAAGGGTATCTTCAGCGAATTCGCCCCCGATTTGTGCAATTGCCTCCAGCGCAATGGATCGTACATCCGGGTACGGATGCCTAAGGAACTGCTCGATCTCGGCGATATCTTCGGGATTGCCTATCTCGCCGAGGGCCCGAAGGCTGGATGATACTACATGGCCGTCCTTGTCGTGTATGAGTTTCAGGAGCGGTTCTCTGCTGGAGGGGGCTGCAATCGCCGCAATGGCATCGGTCATGGCCCGCTTTACATATCCACCGGTGGTGAATATCCGTTTGGCAATCTCGCTGCCTTCTTTCTCAGTGCCTATTTTTGCGAGGATTTGCGATGCCAGGATCTGACATCGTTCATCCTGGTCCAGAAGTTCAACCATCAAGGAAGGATCACTCAATCGGATAAGTGCCTCCCTGATGTCCTCCCATTTTTCCACCTGAGTATCCGGGTCCACCTTCCTTGCCAGATTAATGATGTAGTCTGCACTTTTTTTATCCCCGATACAGGATAGCACCTCCAGAATGGAATGAGCAAAATTATCATCGGCCTCGGCGAGATGAAGTTCCAGCACACTCTTCATGAGGTGCTTGTCCGTTTTTTCCAGTATTGTGATGGAATCAACGGGTATGATCTTCAACAGGGTCTGGATGATTGATACCTCTACATATTCATTTGCATTCTGCAGCATGTCCATCAGCGGCCTGACGGTTCTTTCGGATCCGATCTCTCCGAGTGTCTCAAGTATGGCGCACATCGTGATTTCATCCCCTGACCAGCGCTTTAACTCTTCCATAAGAAAATCCACAATCCCTTCAATGGGTATTTTTGCAAGAGTTTCAATTACCGAAAACCGGATCCATTCTTCATCGTTAATGAGCTGTTTGAGGTGGTCAAAGGACTTGGGATCGCCCAATTCTCCAAGGGATATGACCGCTGCATTGCGGACATTGGGATTTGTATCATAGAGCCCTTCGATCAGTATATCCAGGCTGTCACTACTGCCGATACTCCCGAGAATATCGAGAACGAATAATCGTATATTGTCATTGGAATCTTTTGCAAGGCAATGGAGGATATCGAGACCGTCTTCACCGATCTTTCTCAAGATGTCGATGGCCATGTTCCGGATAGCCGGGTCCTCATGTGTAAGGAGCAGGACCATCTTTTCAATGGCATCTTTGCCTCCAAGGAGTATTATAGAGTTTTGTGCTGCATCCCGCACGCCATTGTTGGGGTCCTTGAGCAGCACCTCGAGCCGGTCAAGGGCCTCTATGCCTCCGATATCCGCAAGCATCGTAGCTGCTTGCCGCCGCAGGGATGGGTCTTCGGAAGTTATCTTTCTGTCAATGGTCGTTAAATCCATAGGCCGCCTGCACTCATCTGCCATCTCACAATTGTATTTTACCGCAATTCATATTGAATAAATGCGACATCCTTTACCTTGAAGTCCTGAAGGTCTTCTCTGAGTATTTCAGCAAGTTCATTCTTTGAATATATTTGTGCATTGGTTGAGAGCCTGTCCAGGATGAGACTGCGGACTGCAAATATATTACTCTCTATATTTGCCGCGGTCTCGGGTATTATCTGGAGGCTGAGTTGTGCAAGAAGAATCCCGGACTCAGTCGAATTCTTAGTATCATACAGTATCATGAACGGATCGAGGATAATATCGCCTTCAGGTGTATACACGGTTTCAACAACAGGCATTGCTGCGTACGGAGAAGAGCCCGGCTTTGCGGCCTCTTTATGAAGCACAGACCAGAGGATTCCCGACGATACGATAATGAAGACACCTGTGATGGATGCAATAATGAGGGTTTTGTAACTGCGGGTAGTTCTCTGTGTGGTTTTCTCCGTGTCGGATTGCTGAGCACCATCTTGCCGGACATCACCGGCCTCGATTGCATCGCTCAACGAGATGCCGTCTTTGTCGAGTTCGGCCTTGTCTTTTTCTAAGTAAATTCCATCCTTGTCTAGCTCGGCCTTTTTTCCGCCCTGATCTGCCACGCCCCCCCCTACTTGTTGAATATCTGTTCGATCTTCTGGCCGAGCGTTTCAGCAGTGAATGGTTTGACGATATAGTTGCTCACACCGGACTTGACCGCCTCTATGATGTTTTCCTGCTGCGCCTCAGCTGTTACCATGAGGAACGGTATGTCCTTCAGCGCGTCATCAGCCCTGACGGCCTTGAGCAATTCAAGGCCGGTCATCTTCGGCATATTCCAGTCAGAGACAACCATATCAATCTTTTCTTTCTGAAGGATATCAAGTCCTGTCGACCCATCATCCGCCTCGACAATATTATTGAAATTAAGTTGTCTGAGTATGTTCTTCACTATCCTTCGCATTGTTGAAAAATCATCAACAACAAGGATTTTCATATTTTTGTCCATTGCCATAGCAGCCTCCGAGATCTTTTTTATTAGATCGAATTATTCTCAGGAAATCTTTAGCCCCGTATCTCTTTAAAGAGCTTCTGCATCTTTGACCTCAGTCTCAGGATAGCCTTTGTATGAATCTGAGAAACCCTTGATTCGGTAAATTTCAGTACCTGGCCTATTTCCTTCATGGTCAGTTCATCATAATAGTACAGAGATATGACCATGCGTTCCTTTTCAGGCAGCGACTGAATAGCCTGCGCCACCATGTCTCTCACCTCGGCATATCTGATCTTGTGCGACGGCCAGTCCTTCTCGTCCTGCATGATGTATTCCAGGAGATTTCTCTTTGAAAGGTCGGAATCATCCTCTCCCAGGTCATCCAGGCTGAGCAGAGATACTGACGCTGTTTCAGACAGAAGCTTATGAAAACTGTCAATGTCGATCTCCATCTCCTGGGCTACTTCCTCATCACTGGCAGGCCTTCCCAGGTTATATTCCAGCCGTGCATATGCATCCTCCACCTTGCGGGCCTTCTGCCTGACAGAGCGGGGAACCCAGTCCATGGATCTCAGTTCATCGAGGATGGCCCCCCTGATCCTGAATTCTGCATATGTCTTGAATTTGATCTGCTTGGATGCATCGAATTTTTCGATGGCATCGATCAGTCCGATAACTCCTGCATTGATGAGATCGTTCAGGTCGATATGGGGAGGAAGCCGTATTGCAATGCGGCTTGCAATGTACTTGATCAATGGTGAAAATTCATTGATCACCTTCGCTCTGATCTTCGGATTGAGCTTCTGCTCTTCAGTAAGGTCTGGAAATGCTATATCCTGCATGATTGGACCCCTTTACTTGGTTTAAAAGCATTCTTCTCAGGAAAAACTGGATGTTGCCGTTGTTCTGTGTGCCATTAGTAAGTTCCAGATGCCTTACAATCCGTTCGAGCCGTTTCGAGGCGTCTCCCGTGGGATTTTCCCCGACAAATGCCTTCTGGCCCTTTATACACTCGGTGATACTGGGATCATTGGGAATTGATCCGAGCATATCAAGTGCAACATCCCCTAAAAACCTCTCACATACCATAGTCAGTTTTCTTGCCACTTGATCCCCCTCCACTTTGGATGAGACATTATTAA
>JAFGTK010000140.1 GCA_016934135.1 Deltaproteobacteria bacterium
ATCTCGAGGTTGAAGAGCGGCGAGACGAACAGGGTGAACATCCACTCAGGCGTATAGAGCGTGAGATAGAACAGCACCCTGTCGAAGAGCAACCGGATCATGCTCCTCATGCCTGCGGCGTAGGCGGCCTCCATGTATATGCTGCGTGCGGTCACAGCATTGGCGTACATGTCGGCGATGACAAGCTGCACCCATTCCCGGTCGATCAGGCGCGATCCTGCAACCTGCTTTTTCAAGGCATAGTCCGCGGCAGCCTTGCAGGCAGCCCGGGCAATACCGGCCCCGATTGCGGCGACCCCGGGCTGGGTCACGGCAGGGAACATGCTGATAATCTTGAGACCTGCCTGCTTTGCCGTGATGCGCAGCCTCTTTACCTGGTCTTTTGAAAAGCAGACGTTTTCATCCGGCACGAAGCAGTCTTCGAAGATGAGTTCGCTTGCCACGCAGGCCTTCTGGCCCATCTTCTGCTCCTTGTGACCGAAGGTGAAGCCCTTCATGCCGCTCTTTACAGCAAGCATGATGAGGCTTTCCTCAGGCTTTTTCACATCTTCATAGCACATCAGCATGTGCCAGGCGCTCACATGGCCCGCAGAGATGAACACCTTGCTACCGTTGACCACATAGCCGCCGCTGACCTTTACGGCCTGCGTCCTTACCTTTGCCAGGGGAAGAAGCGGTGCCTCCACCTGGTCGGTACCGGCGTTCGGCTCTGTCCACGCTAGCGAGATGGTGCAGGGATTGCCCATCTTCTCCCGGCGGACCACATCTCTTAGTATCCGGTTGGTGATTTTCATGTTGCATGAAGAGCACAGGACGGAAACCCCCAGATAATGTGCGCCGATGAGGTTTGCCAGACCTGCGCACACGGATGAGAGCTCGTCCATGAAGGTGTACAGCGACAGCATGTTCATCCCCCTGCCGCCGTACATCTTGGGTATCCAGAGGCTGAACAGGCCCCGCTGCCTTGCCTTTTCAAGAAAATCAAGGGGCAGATATTCATTGTCCTCCATAACCTTCCTGTCCACCTCAAGGCACATGGGCCGGAGAACCTCGTCATTGAACCTCTGCGCAAGCATGAGGGCCTCGTGATAATCCGCCTTGATCCGTGCAGGGAGACGATTCAGCGCCTCGATGCTGTTGAGCGTATCCAGAAACCCGAAGCGATTCAAAGAATATCCGGACGGCTGCGGTCTGATTGAAGCCATGGTACATCCCTCCTTTTCTAAATGAATCCAACATCCTGCTATTGAGTAAATTCACGGTGTATCATCTTCCAATATTACCTTGTTCTGTGGGAGCGGCTTGAGCCGCGATTAATTTTTTCCCGGTTGCAGTAGAATCGCGGCTCAAGCCGCTCCCACAGGCTTTATTCCCTCTCTAATGCAAAATATGGGATGAATTCATTCGTGTATTCTTTCATGGATATTAGGTGTGGGGGATGCACCCGTCGACCGGATTTATAGATCCGCACGCCGGAAAATTGATTTTATTTGCCCTTTGCGGCTCATGGCCCTGATTCAGACCCGGAGTTCTGCAGCGCTCATGGGCGGGTTTATGAATCCGGACCTTTCTCGGGCGCTATCCGGTGTTCCTGGCGGTACTCGGAGGGTGTCCTGTCCGTATATTTTCTGAAGCAGTGGTTGAAGGTGGATTTCGAGTTGAACCCGACATCGTAGCAGATCGTAAGAATGTTCCTGTCCGGATCGCTGACAAGTATCTTTTTCGCCTCATGAATCCGGCACGAGTTAATGTAGTTGCGAAAATTGGTATTCAGTCTCTCGTTCATGAACTGGGAAAGCTGGTGAGGAGTGATGGACAGCATTGTTGCCAGCCCCTCCAGGCTCAGATCGAAATCCTTGTAGATGTGCTCACTGCCCATCAGGTAGTTCAGGCGATCGAAGACCACCTCGGTATCGAGTCCCCTGAGTAGAGACCGTTCGTACCTGTTCTTTTTGAATTCCTTCTCGATGAGCCGGTAGAAGTTTGGATACCTCATGTTGGACAGGAACATGGAGATGTTTATCAGCGCAATAATCGTTCCCCCCATGAGAAGGACAGGGTCGGAGCCGGATATGAACCCGAAAAAGAGAAGCAGGATGGACACCAGTGTGAAGAAAAAGGCGCCCAGGATGAGGCAAACCTGTGTGCGTATGTTTTCGCTCTTCAGCACAGTGAGCCCGAGTTTGAACATGATCAGGAAATAGACAAAGTTGAAGACCGCACCGCAGCCGAGCACCACCGTAAACCAGTGGTTCTGCGGCGACCGGATGATCCCGGCCAGGAACTGCTTTTTCACATCAAGGGGCAGGAGCTGGAAGACAATCTCGCCGAAAAGGACTGCAGCAGCAGGGATGAACTGCACCTTCAGCCTCACCGGCAGCGGCTTTTCCGGATTCAGCAGGATATGGTGGTACAGGTAATTTGCAGGGCCTATAAAGAAAATCGCTGACAGGGAGAGAAAGGAAGTGATGGGGTACTCCTGGATGACGTTCGTCACCTTCAGCACAACCAGCAGCTGAATGAGGCTGTTGCCCAGAAAGACCAGAAAATTGAGATAGATCGACTGGTCAGGATCTTTCCTGCAGATCTGCGCAACTGCAAAGACAAGAGACAGTCCTGCTCCGAAGGTGACTATCTCCAGCAGGATTCTGAAGACAACATCGCTCAAGAGAACTCCTTAATCATGAACTATTCAATTTTCTTACTGAGCATTCATATCATCACAGGTGCCGATCACAGTCGTTACCTCACATAAAAAATACCACAATACATGAGCCAATTGCAAAATTACTACAATCATGTCGTCCCCGCGCAGGCGGGGACCCAGAAGTCTCTGTATTTACTGGATTCGAAGCCTACGCGGGAATGACAGCCCGAGAGTTTTGCAATTACCTCTACATAAATAAAGAAAATAAAGGGGAATGGGGTACAGCCATTATCCCGGCTGTTAAGGTGTTCCTAGAGGATCTCGATGATACGCTCCTGGAATCTTCCGAGCACCTCGGCGATATCAAGACCGTCCGGATCGATGATGACGGAAAAAAGCGCCATGCCTTCCCAGAACGCCACCATGGAGACACTGATATTCTTAGCGAATTTCTCGTCGGAGACAAACCGGGAGATGTAGGAGGTAAGTTCCTGTATCCAGGCAAAATACATGTGTCTCAGGCGTTCCCGCACTGCCTCGTTGTATATCCCGATCTCCCAGATCTCTATAAATATGTGTGAAAGGCTCCTGTTCAGGGTAATCTTATTGTTGATGAAGGCGAAGATCTCCTCGATGAACTCTCTCTTGTCAAGCTTTGTTATATCTTTATCGCCGATCCACTCCTTCACCTGGGCCCGGTAATCTTCGATCACGTAGTCGATGTAATTGAGAAGGATGTCATCCTTGCTTGCAAAGTAGTAGTGCAGCACCCCATGGTTCACCCCTGCCACACGGGCAATGTCCTTGATGGATGTCTGCTGAAAGGACTTTTCCTGCAGGCAGGAATCGAGTGCCCTGAGTATCTGCATCTTTCGCTGTGCCTGGACCTGTTTTCTCGCCATCATTTCTTCCCTGTTGCCGCAAACCCGCTTTTTGTCCTGCACTATTGCATATCAGCCAGCGACAATCAAGATACCACACCTGATAGAGGTGCGTTTGCAGCACTGTCTGTTCGCATACTTGCGGCGTATGCTGCGGGAGCGCTTCTCCTGAGCCGAGAGTGTCCGCCTGTTCCTTCTATCGCGACCCGAAGCGCTCCCGCAGGTTCTATCCGATACCCAGGTTCACCCCTTTTTTCTCATCCCTTTCAAGGTCTTTGTTACGGCCTCCACGATACCTGAAACCTCCTCGGATGTGATGAGCAGGCTCGGCCGGATAACAACCGTCGATGGATCGACCTTTCCGGTGTTCATGAGGAGCCCTTCCACCCGTAAGGCGCGGCAGAATCCTTCAGCGGCATCCCGCGATGAGAATTTGAGGGAGATCAGGAGCCCCTTTCCTGAAACCGATGAGAGGAGATCCGGATAGTTCCCTGCCAGGCCGCCGAGGTCTTCGATCAGCCTGTCTCCCAGCGAGCGCGCATTTTCCCAGGGCTCGATCCTGTCGTACTCGTCGAGGGCCTTCAAGGCCACCATGCAGCCGAGGTCATGGCCGCCGAAGGTGCACAGGTGGATAAGGGGATGGATGTCGAAGAAACCCTTGAGCTCCGGGGTGAATACCATGGCGGTCATGGGGAATATGCCGGAGGTTATAGCCTCACCGACAATCAGGATGTCCGGCTGCACGCCTGTCTGTTCGAAGAAAAACCTGGTGCCGGTCCTGCCGAACCCGCTCTGGGTTTCATCAAAGATCAGCCTGGCCCCTGATGCGTCGCACAGGGTGCGGATCTGCTGATAATACCCTGGGTCTGCACTGCGGCAGTGGTTCTCAGCCTGCATGGGTTCCATGACGACCGCCGCAGTTTTGGCACCGATAGCATTTTCCGCGGCCTCAATATCACCGAAGGGGATCACCTCCACATCCGGGATGAGCCGGCCGAACTGTTCCCTGCCCGCTCTGTCACTGAGCGACAGCGCAAATCCCGACTCTCCGTAGCAACCTCCGTCCACGGTGACAAGCCGGGACCGGGCCGTGAATCCCCGGGCAAGCTTGCACGCGGCATCCATGGACTCACCCCTGGTCACGCCGAAAAGGACACAGTCGAGGTTTCCCGGCATGAACCCGGCGATCCTGTGGGCGAGCAGGGCTTTTTCCTGCGACGGCATGACAAAGTTCCCCTGGTCTGTCTCATAGATGGCCTTTTTGAACCGCTGAATAATAGACGGATTCTTCCTCCCGAGATTGAAGACACCGCCCGATGTGTAGCAGTCGAGCAGGCGTTTTCCTTCAGAGTCTCCCGTGTACGAGCCTTCATAACCCTGCTCCAGAAAATCATGCCCTTTTGCACAGAGCATCTTCACATAACTTTCAGAAAAGACCCTGCCCGCATCCCGCAGGATATCTTCTCTGGCAACAGTTTTTTTCACCGCAGACCTTTTCATGACCTCACCCCTTTCATTTTCCGCAGGAGCCCGAAAACGAACTCCTCAACATCCCTCACCAGATTAAATGCGATGATCTGTACATGGAGATTGTCGAGGATCATCCGGATGAAAGGCACCCTGGCCAGGGGCAGCAGCGGTATGAGGTACCATCTCATCATTTTGACCGCTTTTCTGATGCGGCGCAACAGTTCTTCGACATCATCCATGCCGGCGGTGATGGGGATCTGGAACCGCATGACCTGGGGTGCGTTGCCCGAATACGCCGCCCAGACGCCCTGCCTGGCAAGGCAGTCGGCCATGAGCGCACCGAGGAACTCATACTTGTACTCGATGCCGATCATGAGGCCGAGGCTGCGTACCTCCTTGACGCAATCCGGATTCTCCTTCCAGATCTCATTGAGTCCTTCCCTGAATCGCTTGCCGACAGCTGCTGCGTTCTCCCACACCTTGTTTTCCACGATATAATCCAGAACGGCCGACGATACGATACAGCCCAGATCCGTGCCGCCGCTGTGGGATGTATGGAACAGGGGATTGGCCTCCACATAGCCTACCAGCGGCTCGATCTCCCGGTAAACAACCGCGCCGTTGGGGTAGAGACCGCCGCCTATGGACTTTGCCGCAAACATGATGTCCGGGACCACCCCGTAATGCTCCATGGCCCACAGGGTGCCGGTGCGGCCGAACCCTGTCTGGACCTCGTCGAAGATGAGCATGATGCCGTGCTTGTCGCAGATCCTGCGAAGCCCCTGCATGTATTCCTTTGTCGCTACATGTATGCCTCCCTCACCCTG
>JAFGTK010000141.1 GCA_016934135.1 Deltaproteobacteria bacterium
CTGTTTCCGGTTTATTCCTCACCTCTGAAGATGCCGGTACTGCTGATACAGGATATAACCGGCCCAGGAAAACGATACAAGCATGATGGCCGAGCCAATGGCAAATGAAGCACCTGCAATCGCCTGGGCATGATCCACAATGCCTGCTTCGGTAAGAATATATTCCCAGTCATGGAATCCATAGGGTGCTGTCTGGCCTGTATTACCGCCCAATAGAGGAAGAACGAGCCTGTTCGCATCATTGATATAGGGGGCAATATCCAGAAAGTTTTCACCGAACCACCAAAGTGCTATTGAAGCGCCGAAAGTGTCCCTGGTCTTTAAAAGGAATGCGGCCGTGCATATTAAAGGCATGAGCAGCTGACCGAGGCTGCCCCCAAGAGATGTGATAAACGCCCCGAACAGCCGGAAGAGTATATGGCCTGCCTCGTGAAAAGGCAGATTGACGAGATGGATAAATGTGCATACAGAATAAATGCTCTCTATGGGGGTAAGGATCATTCTCACCCCGCAGGCCAGTATGATAAAAAACGCCATAACCCTGCCGGCAAAATAAACCGGGTTTATCTGCTCATCGATATGGAACAGGATTCTTTTCAGGATATGGGTTTCACTATAATCTAAGCTGCCCGCGGTTCCGTTCTCTCCGTGACAGATCTTGCGAACAGGCTTACCCTGCATATAGCCCTGATCCGGCTTGCGCATATACTTCTCAAAGACAATGCCGCATCTCAGGCATTCCTTGTTTTCTTCAGCCTGCTCAAAAGAGCATTTCGGGCATACAATAGTGCGTTTTATCTCCTTGGATGATGCTGACATGTTTCAATATTCTATCCTTGAAGTTTTTCTGAGTCATGCCTGCTTAGTTCGGAATCCGATTTGGAATATGTTAAGGTTTTTTAGGCGATATCCTGCTCCCTCCTGAACAATTGTCAATGATTTCAATAGAGACCGGGTTTTTGTGAGCGAAGGACTTCCGTGATATTCAGATCTTACGAATAGAGGATAAAGGCAACACTTTTTCAATGATTTCCATGTGCATCCATCTAATCCTTCGCTCCCATGTATTGCTACCGTAAGAGTCAAACTTATTATATTGTTATGAAATACATTTTTTATGCCCTTGGTGTGATACTGCTCTATGAAATACTCCGCGCGCTTGTACTCGGCCGGATACGTGGCAGGCTCTACCGTTCGGTCAGGGAATATCTGGAGAAGAACGACATCCGCCTCGACAAATACAAGCTCATGCACAAGATCGCAGTGAAGCAGGATCTGTTGAACGACCATGACATCCATCAGGCCATCATCAGACACGCACAGGAAAAGGGTATAAAAATCCAGGAAGTGCAGGACCAGGTGGAGGAATACATCGAGGAGATCGTGCCGTTTTTCAACCTGCTTTCCTACTACAAGATAGGCTACTGGATTGCCAACTTCTTCCTGAACCTCATATACGAGGTGGTCATCGACCATGAAAACGCTGCAAAGCTGAAAAAGATACCAGCTGACAGTGTGGTGGTCTTTGTAATGAACCATAGGAGCAATATCGATTATATCCTTGTTGCCTACATGCTTGCCCGGCAGATATCGCTGAGCTATGCGGTGGGAGAATGGGCCCGGGTATGGCCGCTTGAATACATCTTCAAGTCATTCGGCGCATACTTCATCCGCCGGAGATACCGCGAGCCGCTCTACCACCTGGTGCTGGAAAAATACGTACAGCTCATCAGCCTTCAGGGGGTTACCCAGGGCATCTTCCTCGAAGGTGGGCTGTCGCGCGACGGGAATTTCCGAAGCGCCAAAATCGGCATCCTGGATTATATCATCAAGATCAAGAAGAACCCTGCCTTTGAAAGGGACCTGGTCTTTGTGCCCGTGGCAATCAATTACGACTGGATACTCGAGGACCGCACGCTTGTGCAGGAATGGAAGAAAGGAAAGGAAAAGAGCGGGTTTAAAGACCACACATCCTCCATGCTGAGGATATTGATCAAGGGACCGGCGACACTGGGGGCCAACCTGGCCAGATATTGCACCGGAAGGCTGAAACATCACGGGTATGCAAGCGTGAGCTTCGGGGAACCTGTCTTTCTTTCGGACTTTCTCTCACAGCAGGAAGAGGACATCTACCTTCTTGACCGCCATAACAGACTCTCCCGCATACAGACCTTTGCCGACAGCCTGCTTATGAGGATCGGCTCTACGATCCCGGTGACCCCGGTGTGCATCACCTCTCATGCACTCCTTTTGTCCGGCATTGGTGATCTAACGAAAACAGACCTCATCCGTAAGGTTTCAATACTGCGCGACACCATCAGGCATGGCGGCGGCCGCATCGTACTGGGGAAGACCTTTGAGAGCAGTGCAACTATCCACCGGCACCTCAACGATGAAAAGCCGGACAGGACAAAAGAACTGGTATCCTTTGAAGAGGATATGCTGGATTTCGAAGAAGCCCGGCAGACAGTGGATGCCGCCCTGGACCTGCTGAAGAGGAGAAAGGTCATCTCCTGCCAGGATGAAAAGATCACGATAAACCCTGCGAGAAAACCTTTTGTGGAATATTATGCGAACTCCCTGAGCCTTCTCGATCTGAAGACAAATATGGATTCAATATAA
>JAFGTK010000142.1 GCA_016934135.1 Deltaproteobacteria bacterium
ATGGATTCTTCAGGTGATAATACCGATCGGTTTTGCGGCGGTGGCCCTTCGGTTTGCAGCGCGCTGCATGGATAATATCCATGCCCTAGTAAGGGGAAGGTGAACGCATTGACAGGGCTTGTCATCATATTCATTGTGCTGATGGCTTTTATGGGTGCACCGGTTTTCGTGGTAATCTCTGCATTTGCCCTGACAGGTTTCTATCTTTCGGATATCCAGTTTGCGGCTCTGATCGTCGATATCTACAGCAAATTTTCCAATAACCCGGTTCTGTACACGATCCCTATCTTTACTTTTGCAGGGTATGTTCTGGCAGAAAGCAGGGCATCGCTGCGCGTGGTCGATTTCACGCAGGCCCTCTTCGGGTGGCTTCCAGGCGGGCTTGCCATTGTATCATTGATTGCATGCGCCTTTTTCACCGCATTTACAGGGGCCTCGGGTGTCACCATAATTGCACTTGGAGGGCTGCTTTTTCCTGCCCTGATAAAGGAGAACTATCAGGAGAAGTTCTCACTCGGACTGCTGACCTCGTCGGGAAGCCTGGGGCTGCTTTTCTTTCCAAGCCTTCCTATCATCATATACGGGGTTGTTTCTGAAACAAGTATCCCGCAGCTTTTTGCCGCAGGGCTGATTCCAGGGGTTTTTCTCATTGTTATACTGTCGATCTACAGTATATTTGTCGCCAAAAGGGCAGACACATCAAGGACAAAGTTCTCTGTTTCCGCTATCATAAGAACAGCTTGTGCAGCCAAATGGGAACTCTTTATACCGGTTATTCTCGTAGTGGGGATATTCGGAGGCTTCGTGACGCTCGGCGAGGTTGCATCCATTACCGTTGCATATGCCCTTCTTGTCGAAGTGTTTATACACAGGGACATCCGGATTGCCTATATCCCTACTATAATGCACCAGAGCATGATGCTTGTAGGCGGTATTTTCATCATTTTCGGTTCGGCCCTTGCATTTACAACCTATATGATCGACGCAGAGATTCCTCTGATGGCCCTTGAATATATTCAGGCCCACATCACCTCGAGGATCGTGTTCTTGATTGCCCTGAATATCTTTCTGCTCATAGTGGGCTGTATCATGGATATCTATTCGGCCCTGATCGTTGTTGTCCCGCTGATTATCCCCATTGCAATGAGCTATGAGATCAACCCTGTTCATCTGGGCATCATCTTTCTGACAAATCTTGAAATCGGCTATTCAACGCCGCCGGTAGGCATGAACCTGTTCATATCATGCATAAGGTTCGACAAATCAGTGATAACCCTTTACAGGGCCGCTGTACCCTTCATAATCATCCTGATCGGGGGTCTTCTTGTTATAACCTATGTTCCGGAATTGAGTCTGTGGCTTATTGAGAAATATGGAATAAAATGATACCTATACGATATCAAAGATTTATGCAAAAGGAGATCGTATATGTCCATGCTTGAGTATACCCTGAAAGACGATGTTGCCGTCCTTGTGATGAACAATGGAGAAAACAGATTCAACCCGACATTTATTGATGAATTCATGAAGGTTCTAGATGAAATCGAAAATACAACCAGCGCCGATGTCCTTGTGGTGAAATCCGCTCATGAGAAGATCTTCTGCAACGGGATAGACCTCGACTGGCTCATGCCTTTTGTGCAGAAAGGAGACCAGGATGCTGTAAGGGGATTCTGCTACAAGCTCAATGCCCTGCTGAGAAGACTGTTGCTCTATCCCATGCCCACGGTTGCCGCAATTACCGGCCATGCATTTGCCGGAGGGGCTATCATGTGCTGCTGCTTCGATTTCCGTTTTATGCGCTCCGACCGCGGTTTCTTCTGCTTTCCCGAGGTAGACCTCGGCATACCGTTCTGGCCGGGCATGGTCGCAATGGTGCGTAAAGCCATACCGCAATACAAGCTCGATGAGATGTATTACCTGGGGACGCGCCTTTCCGGCAGCGAATGCGAACAGCACCATATTGTTGTCAAGGCATGTCCTATGGAGAAGCTCATGGACGAGACAATCACCTTTGCCGGCGGCCTGAAAAAGAAACGCGCCTTTTACGGTGCTCAGAAGCAGCGGATGAATGCGGATATTGTACGCATCATTGACGAGGTTGATCCCGGGGTCCTCGATACCGGGAGGATATCTGTGTAGATGAACTGGAACAAGGATGCAGGGGAATTTCCAGAAGATACCTTTTGGGGAATTATGCAATAGATTTCCCTCATCATCGGGCCTGACAGATTAAAAGAGGCCTGTTGTCGGGCATCAGAGCATGCTTTTTAGCTCCGGAAGCGATCTCTTAAGGAAATAACCGTGGATGATCTGCATTGCCTGAAAGAAATCTTCTCTGGAGGCTGACATCAGGGATATGCGGATATGATCTGCCCACTGCGTGCCGTATATATCGCCCGGCATTATCCTTACCCCGAGCCTGAGCAGCTTTTCCATATGAATCCTGCCCGGAGTGAGGGTGTTGATCCAGAGGCAGGGGCTTGTGGAAGGCCATTGAAATTTATCGCGGATGTGCTTTTCCCGCACGACCATCTCGGACTTGAGCCTTGTTATGTGACGTTTGAGATCTCCGGAGGCCATTATTTCGTAAAGCGTCCGCTGGAGGATGCCGGATATGGAGAGGTCGATTATCTCTTTGAGGTTAAGCATGGATGTGTACAGGTGCTCCGGCAGTACCGCAAAGGCAATCCTCAGGCCCGGCCCGAGGATGTTTGAGAGGCTTTTGATGTAGATCACCCGCTCGCATTTGTCGCGCACCTTGAGAGGTCGGATTCCTGTAAGATCAGAAAGGGGGTCGTCTTCAAGGATGTAGAAATCGTGAACTTCGGCAGTGCTCAGAAGGTCATCCCTCACATCCTGAGGTATGTGCGATCCTGTGGGTATGTGTGCCTGCGGCATTGTGTAGAACATACGTATCCTGTCGTCTCTGAGGTGATCAAGGGCATCTTTTGTATCCATGTACGGTACTGGTTTGACTGTTGCGCCAAGTGACTCGAATATCCTTCGTGCTCCGGTATAGCCCGGATTTTCAACAGCTACGAGATCTCCCGGCCTCAATAGAGAGAGGCCTGCTAGAAACAGGGCCTGCTGAGAGCCTGCAGTTATAATGGGCATACCCCAATTTCCTGCCGGTTCCAGCCACTGACGGGCCTGCATGATGAGGGGTTCATACCCTTGAGGCGGATCATATACGGACAGTCCTTCGGGCGATATGCTCAGATGCCTGCCTATCCAGAACAGGAATTCTTCAGGCGGGGCTATGCATGAAAGGTCTATAGGCCCTTTTGGGCGGGAATACGCAACAAAGGTGCCTGAGCCCTGGCGGGTGGTAATAAGCCCTTTCCTGGTGAGAAGAAGATAGACATTCCTGGCGGTCAGGAGGCTTATCCCTTCGGCCTTTGCAATCTCTCTCAGCCCCGGGAGACGATCGCCCGGTCGTTTATTGCTGATGATGTCGTTTTCCAGTCTGTCTGCAATCTCTTTGTATTTCATAAAGCCCTTGTGCCGAATGAATTAGTTGTATATGAAACATTAAATAAACAATGGTTAAATTGATATATAACAATTTAATCAGGGAGGCAAGTATGAATAATGAGGATAGAATGGTGGTCAATAAGGGACTGGCACAGATGCTCAAGGGCGGCGTGATCATGGATGTGACAACTCCGGAACAGGCGAAAATTGCCGAGGATGCCGGGGCTGTGGCGGTTATGGCGCTGGAGAGGGTGCCTGCCGACATCCGTGCGGATGGCGGTGTCGCACGTATGACAGATCCTTCGATCATCAAGGAAATACAGGATGCAGTGAGCATACCGGTTATGGCCAAGGTAAGGATAGGCCATTTTGTCGAGGCCAGGGTGCTCGAAGCCATCGGTATCGATTACATTGATGAGAGCGAAGTGCTCACCCCTGCGGACCAGAGCCATCACATCAATAAACATGCCTTTTCAGTGCCGTTTGTATGCGGGTGCAGGAATCTTGGAGAGGCTTTGCGGAGGATATCCGAGGGTGCAAGCATGATACGGACAAAAGGTGAGGCAGGCACTGGAAACGTTGTTGAAGCGGTAAAACATATGCGGCAGCTTATGCTTGAGATCCGACGGGCTGTTTCCATGACCGATGACGAGCTGTATTCATATGCAAAGGAGCTGGCCTGCAGCGCCGACCTGCTTGTCGAGGTAAAAAGGCTCGGCAGACTGCCGGTGGTCAATTTCGCGGCAGGAGGCATTGCAACTCCTTGTGATGCTGCGCTTATGATGAATCTGGGGGCGGACGGGGTATTTGTCGGTTCAGGGATATTCAAATCCGGCAACCCCCAAGTAACGGCACGTGCAATCGTTGAGGCAACAGCTCATTTCGATAAACCCGAGATCATTGCAAAGGTATCGGCAGGCCTTGGAAGTGCAATGAAAGGTATTGAGATTTCGGCTATACCGGACAATGAAATTCTCCAGGCAAGAGGCTGGTAATGATCGGCATACTCGCGCTGCAGGGCGGTGTGGAGGAGCATCGTCATTCTATGAGTCGATGCGGGGCGGCCACCAGACCTGTCAGGAGATGCGAGGACCTTGAGAATATATGCGGTATGATCCTTCCGGGGGGAGAGAGTACCACTATTACCAAGCTTATCATATCATCTGGCATAGGTCCTTCGGTAAGATCCCTGATAGACGCCGGCATGCCGGTCTGGGGTACGTGTGCCGGATCAATACTGTTGAGCAGAGGGGGTATCTGGGAGTCTGCAGATGTGGAGATGCAGAGAAATGCCTATGGCCCGCAGAGAGAAAGCCGTATAAGATCAGGAACGATAAAAGGTCGTTTGGAGAAGATACCCATGGTCTTTATCCGTGCACCAAGGGTAGTGAACATATCAGGCGATGTCGAGGTTCTCGCAAGGGCTGATGGTGACATGGTAGCGCTCAGGCAGAGAAATGTACTGCTTACAACATTTCACCCTGAACTGACATCGGAGACATACTTTGCAGACATTTTTATGGGGATGGTATATTCAAGAACCTCACAGGCGGCATCAAAGGGTTGAAATGCCGGAGAGCATTATATGATGAAACCGGTCGTTTTTCGTGAGGCATCAAAACCGGGATTATGCGTTTTCAGCAAGCCATGCCGGTTGATCGAAGCATGCCATATCAACGAGGTCATCCCAGACCTGAAGCTGGTGGAGACGCTGGTGGAAGAACAGGGACTGTATGCTGCTGGCTTTATCGGTTATGAGGCTGCACCTGCATTCGACAGCGCCCTTGCAGTGCACCCTCCCGGGGATTTCCCGCTGCTGTGGTTCGGACTCTACGAGGAGATGCAAAGGATAGAGGAACCGGGTGCCGGTTCACTTCCCTCCCTGCCATGCATGGACTGGCGACCGTCGGTAGACCCGGCTACCTATCGGCGCAGGATCGATGATATCAAGTCCTGTCTAGCCCAGGGAGAAAC
>JAFGTK010000143.1 GCA_016934135.1 Deltaproteobacteria bacterium
CTTCCACGCGAGCTTTCCCTTGAGGAAGGTGAAATCACCCCCACCCTGAAGCTTAAAAGGAAGATCATAACCGGGAAATATTCCGAATTGCTGGCTTCCATGTATGAAGGGGACAGGTAACATAATGAAAATCTGAATGACCAATAGGAGGTGACATGGAAAAGGTAAGGATTGCAGATCTGTCCGATATCGAGAGAATCGAGGAGGTTCCCTTAGAAGACAGGATAAAGGCTTACAACACCTACGATCTGATAAAACATGGATGTCTGATCAATCAACAGGCCATTGCCCTGAGTTTCATCCTGTCCGGAGAACACTACGACAGTCCCATTCAGGTAACGTATGGGGAATTCCTGGGCAGGATGCATCAGACAGCCAACCTTTTTCATGATATCGGGGTAGGGCCCAAAGATGTGATATCCTTTCTGCTGCCAAACCTTCCTCATACATATTATATCCTGTGGGGGGGTGAGTCGGCCGGGATTGTAAACCCCATTAACCCCCTGCTGGAACCTTCGAGCATTGCGGATATCTGTCAGGCTGTGGGCACCAAGGTCCTTGTTGCCCTTGGCGAATTCCCCGGCTCCGACATATGGGAAAAAGTGGATTCCATTCGCGGGGACCTCCCGGATTTAAAAGCCATTATAAAGGTAATGGGACAGGGGAGTGAAAAGGACGGGATCTATGGATTCGACGAGGTCATCGGGAACTATGACAGCACAAGGCTTGACTCGGGGCGTGTATTTGACCCGCATGACACAGCATCGATTTATCATACCGGCGGTACTACCGGAACCCCCAAGCTTGCTCCTCGTACCCATTACAACGAATCATCAATGGCATCTATACTCGATACCCTGACGGATTTCAATACAGGCGAGACCATGCTGTGCGGTCTGCCCCTTTTTCATGCCAATGCCACCACGCTTAACGGTTCCTTCCCTTTTTCAGTCGGGGCGCATACCGTAATGCTCTCTCCGCGGGGTTACCGGGATGTTTCCATACTCAAGAACTTTTACAAGATCATCGAGCACTACAAGGCGGTCGCTTTTGGCGCTGTCCCGACTGTTCTCTCGGTGCTCCTTGATATCCCCATAGGTGATGTTGATATTTCAAGCCTTCGGTATGCCGTGTGTGGTTCGGCACCCCTGCCTGTGGAACTTTTCAACAGGTTTGAAGCCCATTGCGGGATAACTATACTGGAAGGATACGGACTGACCGAGGGGACATGCATCTCTTCAGCCAACCCCTATTATGGACAAAGCAAGGTAGGTTCGGTGGGGCTGCGTCTTCCGTACACGGACATGAAGGCCTTTGTCATGGACCCGGATGGAAAGATCGTACGCGAGGCGGATATTGATGAAATAGGTGCAATCTGTATCAAAGGCCCCAATGTCTTTTCGGGCTATCTGCAGGAGGTGTACAACCGCGATGTCTGGCCTGGTAATGGCTGGTTCAATACGGGGGATCTGGGAAGAAAGGATGATGACGGGTATTTCTGGCTCACCGGACGGGAAAAGGAATTGATTATACGGGGCGGCAGTAACATTGATCCTGCCGTCATCGAAGAACCCCTCTACCGTCTTGCCGGTGTTCAGGCAGCGGCAGCCGTCGGCCGGCCTGACCCTCATGCCGGAGAGGTACCGATTGCCTACGTGCAACTCCAGAAAGGGTCACATCTGCAGCCGGAAGACATCCTTGTATATTTGAGGCAGGAGATCGGTGAAAAGGCTGCCATCCCAAAGGAGATAATCCTGCTTGATGAGATTCCGCTGACTGCGGTTGGAAAAATCTTCAAGCCCGCTCTGCGGCGGGATGCCATTCGGCGCGTATACCTTTCAGAGCTGGATACGATAAAAGACATCACACACTCCCTGAAAATTGAGGTCAAACAGGACAATGTTCACGGAGATCTGGTAACCCTGAAAATCAAGGCAGCTCCTCATGTTGAAGGCAAAGAGATCCTGGAAAAAGTGAAGGGGGCCCTGTCGCGTTTCACTGTGCGGTATCAGCTGGAAATTCTGTGAAGACAGCTTTGCCTGACATTCAGGCTCACCCTGAGCTTAACCCAGGCAAAGCATATAAAAAACGGTGAGGAGGCATTGCCTCCTCACCGTATGCAGTCAAGCCTGTAAACGTTCTATTCCGGAGGATACATCGAGTCTATGACCGATGCATACTTCTGATTGACAATACGGCGTTTCAGTTTCATTGTGGGCGTGAGTTCTCCGGTGTCCTGTGACCATTCCGTCTCAAGCAGGGTGAACTTTCTGATCTGTTCCACCCGTGCGTAGTCTTTGGTGAATAACTCGATCTCCTGTTCAAACAGCTTGATGACCTTATCATTTGAAATGAGTTCCTTGCGGCTGTTGAATGAGATGTTGTTTTCCTTTGCCCAGCTCTGAAGCGATTCGAATGCCGGGACAATCAGTGCGGAGAGATACTTCTTGTTGTCGCCGATTATTGCCACCTGCTCGATATATTTTGATCCGACAAGGCTGTTCTCGATGTTCTGCGGGGAGATGTTCTTGCCGCCTGAGGTTACGATGATATCCTTGATTCTGCCGGTAATCTTGAGATAGCCGTCTTCGTCAATCTCACCGATATCACCGGTACGGAAGAACCCGTCATCGGTCATGACTTCTTTGGTTGCCTCATCGTTCTTGTAGTATCCCTTCATGACCTGCGGGCCCTTGATGAGGACTTCGCCGCCTTCTCCGATCTTGATGATCGTATCTTTCAATGCAGGACCTACTGTGCCGGCTTTAATCTTTTTAGGTTTGTTTCCGTTGGTAACCGGTGTGGTTTCCGTGAGCCCAAAGCCTTCCAGGACCTTGATTCCCATACCCAGGAAGAACTCTGCATCTGATACTGAAAGCGGGCCGCCGCCGGACATGGCACCGGCAAGCCTGTCCATGCCAAGGGCAACCTTGAGTTTGGAGAATATAATCTTGTCTGCAAGATTATATTTGAAAGCAAAAAGCCCGGTTCTGGGCTTGTCATTGCATATATACGGGAGGTTCTGCCTGGCAAGACCCATTGCCCAGTTGAACAGGGCCTTCTTTACCGGCGGCGCAGTAGAAACCTTGGCAACAATACCTGCATGCGCCTTTTCGTAGATTCTCGGAACGCTTACCATGAACGTAGGACGTATCTCCTGGAGATTCTGGACCAGCTTGGAGACATCCTCGGCAAAGGCAACCTTGTGGCCCAGGAAGATCGGTGCATAGTAGCCGACCGTCCTTTCCAGAGAATGTGCAAGGGGAAGGAAGGAGAGGAATGTATGATCCCCTGAGAGGAATTCCGGGTCTACGGCATTGAGCTGGTTCACATTCGAGACGAAATTGTTGTGCGTGAGCATAACACCCTTTGGATTTCCCGTGGTGCCGGAGGTATAGATGATCGTGGCAACATCATCGATGTTGATGGGCCTCAGCCTTTCGTCGAATTCATCCTTGCCGGGATATGCGCTGCCTTGTTTCATGGCTTCATTCAGGGTGATGACACCATCCACCGGACTCGAAAGCTCGTCAAAGATAATGACCTCTCCCAGATTCGGCAGCTTTGCTTTTGCGGTGAGGATCTTATCCATGTGCTCCTTGGTGCCTGCAAAGCACATGATTGAATCA
Source organism: Deltaproteobacteria bacterium (assembly GCA_016934135.1). GTDB lineage: Bacteria > Desulfobacterota > Desulfomonilia > UBA1062 > UBA1062 > DSAD01. Next base: position 3,630 of record JAFGTK010000143.1, read on the forward strand.
GAATTCTCAATAATATACCGGCATTCCTCTGCTGAGTTGGTCGCATAGATGGGGACATTTACCGCCCCGATAGAGAGTATCGCCAGGTCAGCTACCCACCACTCATACCTGTTCGGTGAGAAAAGCGCGATCTTTTCGCCTGGCTTGACCCCCTTTGAAAGGAGATAATACCCAACATTGCGGACCTTCTCATTGATCTGATTCCATGAGAGATTCTCCCATGCACCCTCGTTTTTGTACATAACGAGCGTTTGGTCTCCGTATTCCTCGACGCGGTTCTGAAAGATCGCACCCATGGATGTTTCCTTGAATTTTGCCATGAATCCCTCCTAAAAAAATAAATTAGATCTGTATATTTATAAAATATATATGAAAGAAGCCGTTGTTTCAAGACTATAATCTATGCATATGTTAGATAATTGTAAATAAATAGAATATCATTATTTCTTTTAACATGTGTGTAAGATAAGAAACCAAGTATACTGTTGATATCAATGCACTACATACATATTCTCCGATTTGACGGGGCATTTATGTGCCCGGCAGGTGGAATCAATCACTCAAAATGAGTTGCTCTCGGGGGGGGTTGAGCAAAGGATGTGATGCGATTTGAAAGGGAATGCCAAACCTCTTGAATGACAGATTTTCTTTTTTAAAAAAGAGATGACAAGGGGCTTGTAGCCCTCATCATCTCTGCTGATCCGATTAATCGTTCGGGTACATCTTGTCTATGATATCACTGTATTTCTGGTTGACAACCCTTCTCTTGAGTTTGAGTGTCGGTGTGAGCTCATCGGTTTCCTGCGACCATTCGTTTTCCAGGAGGGTGAATTTGCGGATCTGTTCAACCCGGGCATAATTCTTGGTGTTCTCTTCGATTTCACCTGCAAAGAGCTCTTTTACCGCGTCGTTTTCAATGAGCTCCTTTCTGCTGCCGAAAGATATGTCATGTTCCTTTGCCCAGCTTTCCAGGTCAGCGAAAGAGGGTACGATAAGGGCTGAAAGATATTTCCGGTTGTCACCGATAATTGCCACCTGCTCGATATAGGCTGATGCCTTGAGGCTGTTCTCGATATTCTGAGGAGAAATATTTTTCCCGCCTGAGGTGATGATGAGATCTTTGATTCTGCCGGTTATCTTGACATATCCGTCTTCATCCATCTCTGCAATGTCACCGGTTTTGAAGAAGCCATCCTCGGTAAAGGATTCTTTTGTCGCCTCGTCGTTCTTGTAGTAGCCCATCATGACCTGGGGACCCTTGACCAGGAGTTCGCCTCCATCCCCGATCCGTACCTGTGTGTCCTTGACGGCAACCCCGATGTGTCCCGGCTTGATCTTGCTGGGCTTGTTCGTATTGGTGACCGGGGTGGTCTCGGTAAGGCCGTATCCTTCAATAACCTTGATCCCCATCCCCAGGAAGAACTCCGCATCGGATACGGAAAGTGGCCCGCCGCCGGAGAAGGCAAATTCAAGTTTGTCCATGCCGAGCGCATCCTTGAGTTTGGAAAAAATAATCTTGTTTGCGAGGTTGTATTTAAACGCAAAGAAACCTGCCGGTTTTTTATCATTGCAGATATAGGGAAGGTTTGCTCTGGCAAGACCCATTGCCCAGTTGAACAGGGCCTTTTTCACCGGTGGTGCACCTGCCACCTTGGATACGATACCGGTGTGGATCTTCTCATAGAGCCTTGGTACGCTCACGATGCAGGTTGGACGCACCTCCTGGAAGTTTCCAAGAATCTTTGAGAAATCCTCTGCAAAGTATACCTTTACGCCATATGACATGGGCAGATAGTACCCCACGGTTCGTTCAAATGAATGGGCAAGAGGGAGGAATGACAGGAATGACATCTCAGGGGCCCTGTCAAAGATGGGGGGATCGACATTATAGCACTGCTGGACATTGGCAAAAAAGTTGTTGTGGGAGAGCATGACGCCTTTGGGATTGCCGGTGGTGCCGGAGGTGTAGATGATGGTTGCCATTTCCATGCGGTCGATTGAGTTAATCCTCTTGTCAAACTCCTCGGGATTTGGATTTTCACTGCCTTCTTTTAATGCTGTTTTAAATTCGATGACATCTCCGGCAGGAGCATCCAGGTCGTCGAAGCTGATGATCTCACCAAGGATTGGAAGCTCGGGCTTGACTTCGAGTATTTTCTCCATGTGTTCCCTGGTTGCCACAAAGCACATTTTTGCATCTGAGTTTTCGATTATATACCGTGATTCTTCTGCAGAGTTAGTTGCATAAATCGGTACATTTACCGCGCCGATGGAAAGGATTGCCAGGTCGGCTACCCACCATTCATACCGGTTCGGAGAGAAAAGACAGACCTTTTCCCCTGGCTGGACACCCCTGGAAAGAAGAAAATAACCAAGATTGCGCACCATCTCGTTCATTTCGTTCCATGAGATGTCCGTGTAGACACCATCCTTGTTCTTGTAGGCTACAACAGCCTTGTCACCAAACTTTTCTACGTTGTTCTGGAATACTGCAGGAATGGATTTTTCTTCAAACTTTGCCATGAACCTCCTCCTTAAAGTATAGGGTATGTGATAAGTGAGAGATAAACATCGTAACAGTGCTATACTATAGAAATTATATAGAAATTAATCAATCATTATTTATTGAATTTCCAAAGATTTTCTTGGACTTGAGAGGTTGTTTAATTTGTTATATAACTCCTGTCAGATCGTTTTAAAATAAGGGAGCAATGTTACGTGAAGATAACCGAGCCGGAAGTCGTCCATGTTGCACGTCTTGCAAGGCTGAAACTCAATACCGGTGAGGTGGAACAATTCCAGAAGGATCTGAATTCGATCCTCGGGTACATGGACATGCTCTCAGAAATTGATACCACCGGTATTACCCCGGTTGTTCATGCAACAAACATCATGAATGTCATGCGCCCTGACACCATAATAGGATCGCAGACACTCTCCGATGCCCTGTCAAATGCCCCGAAACACAAAGCCGGGAATATCGTTGTCCCAAAGGTTATCGAGTAAGGTTTCTCCTATGCTGGAAACTGCCAGACAATACAGATGTTCCACTTTGCGGCCCACGGAATTGGTGGATGACCTCCTTGCCAGAATACGAAGCGGGTCCTTGAATGCCTTCATAACCGTCGACGAAGCTGGTGCCATGAGAGATGCAGGGAAAGCTGAAAAAGCTCTGAAACAAGGCAGTGGTGATACACTTACCGGGATCCCTGTAGCAGTAAAGGACAATATCTGCACCAGGGGCATAAAGACCACCTGTGCATCGAAGATCCTGGCAAACTTTGTCCCCACGTATGACGCCACGGTGGTGGAAAGGCTCAGGAACCGTGGGGCAATCATCATCGGCAAGACAAATCTTGATGAATTTGCCATGGGATCAACCACGACAACGAGCACTTTCGGACCGGCGAAGAACCCGTGGGATGAAACCAGGACCCCAGGCGGTTCAAGCGGGGGGTCTGCCGCTGCAGTTGCCGCAGGACTGTGTGCAGGCGCGCTTGGATCGGACACCGGAGGGTCCATCAGACAGCCTGCGAGCTTCTGCGGCATTACCGGGTTGAAGCCTACGTACGGGTCCGTATCCAGGTTCGGCCTGGTTGCCTTTGCATCATCCCTGGACCAGATCGGGCCCATGGCACGGACGGCACGGGATACGGCAGTGCTGTACGATGCCATCAAGGGCCATGACCCTTCTGACTCCACGAGCGTTCCACGGGGGTATCCTGCAATCGATCTGAAAAGTCCCGACATGAACGGTATCCGCATCGGGGTCCCGGACGAGTTCTTTGCCGAGGGATTGTCACCTGAGGTGGCACTGTCGGTACGCCGGGGGATCTCGACGTTTGAAGGTCTGGGCGCCAGGATTATTCCCATCTCTCTGCCCTACATCAGGTATGGAGTCGCGGTCTACTATATCATCGCAACTGCAGAGGCCAGCTCGAATCTCGCACGATATGACGGCGTGCGATACGGAGTCCGCAAAGAAGGATCAGGAGATCTTACGGACATGTACATGGAAACCAGGGCACAGGGATTCGGTGCAGAGGTTAAACGCAGGATCATGCTCGGTACCTATGCGCTTTCGGCAGGATACTACGACGCATACTATAAAAAGGCATCACAGGTAAGGGTGCTGATATCCCAGGAGTTCGAGGCTGCGTTTACCCGCTGTGACCTGATAGCTGGTCCTACTGCACCGGTATGCGCATTCGGCCTCGATGAGATGATGGATGACCCGCTGAGCATATACCTGCTCGATATCTATACCATACCTGCAAACCTGGCCGGGCTGCCGGCGTTGAGTCTTCCATGCGGGTTTTCCGGTGAGGGCATGCCCGTGGGCATGCAGTTGATCGCTCCTCATTTCAGGGAAGACACGCTCCTGGGTGCAGGCATGGCTTTTCAGGACCACACGGGGTTCCATGAGGTTAGACCTTGAGAGAATACGACATCGTCATAGGTCTGGAGGTCCATGCGCAGCTGCTGACCAGTACGAAGATTTTCTGCGGCTGCTCAACAAAGGCCGGTCTTCCCCCGAACACCAATACCTGCCCTGTCTGCATGGGTATGCCCGGGATATTGCCGGTGCTGAACAGGAAGGTGGTGGCTTATGGAATAAAACTCGGACTCGCCACACACTGCAGCATTACCCGCAGGAATATCTTTGCCCGGAAAAACTACTTTTATCCGGATCTGCCCAAGGGATACCAGATCACGCAGTATGAAAATCCGCTTGGCGAGCATGGTTTTCTGGAAATTGAGGTCGGACATTCTTCGAAAAGAATCGGCATCACCAGGATTCACATGGAGGAGGATGCCGGAAAAAATATCCATGACGAGCATGAGCCGCTGAGCTATGTGGATTTCAACAGGGCAGGGGTGCCCCTGCTGGAGATCGTTTCCGAACCGGATATAACCAGCACGGAAGAAGCCGTGGCATACCTCAAGGAACTGCGGCAGGTCCTCATGTACCTCGATATCTGCGACGGTAACATGGAAGAGGGCTCCTTCCGGTGCGATGCCAACATATCCGTAAAGCCGGCAGGATCAGAACAATTCGGCATCCGAACGGAACTCAAGAACATGAATTCCTTCAAAAACGTTCAGAAGGCCCTGGAGTTTGAGATCAATCGGCACATCGGGATTGTTAAGAGCGGCGGAAGAGTCGAGCAGGATACCATGCTGTGGAATGCCGCTGAAAACAGGACATACTCCATGCGTTCAAAGGAAGAGAGCCATGATTACCGCTATTTTCCGGAGCCCGACCTGTTACCGCTTGAAGTTGATGATGCCTGGATTGAAGAGGTCCGATCCCTTTTGCCGGAGCTGCCCTCTGCAAGAAGAAGACGTTTTCAGTTGCAGTACGGCATTCCCGAATACGATGCCGATGTACTGACCCAGTCAAAGCCGCTGGCAGACTATTTTGAAAAGTGTACTCATCTCCTGGATTCACCCAAAGAGATCAGCAACTGGATCATGACATCTGTGCTCAGGGTGCTCAATGAAAAAGGTATAGACATCTCAGCTCTTACGGTTACGCCTGAGATGCTCACTGATATGCTCTCCCTCATAAAGAAAGGCACCATCTCCATAAGCATGGCAAAGGACGTCTTTTCAGAGATGGCCGGGACAGGCAGGTCTTCTGCTGAAATCGTGAAATCAAGAGGGCTTGAGCAGGTCAGCGATGAGGTTGATTTAAGGGATAAGGTAAGGGATATCATAGAAAACAATCCGGCAGAAACTGAGAAATACAGGGCAGGAAAGACCCAGCTCCTTGGATTTTTCGTTGGTCAGCTTATGAAAGCAACCAGGGGGAAGGCAAACCCGAAAATTGCCAATAAAATAATCAAGGAGATGCTTGACTCATGAAAACGTTGCACATAGCTGATACCGAACAGGTATGCTCGGGTGACGTAACCGATGTCTATTTTCTGAGAACCGAGAAGATCCTGAAAGAAAAAAACAAGTCAGGGCATGTCTGCATGGAGGTGTATCTCAAGTCTTTTCCGGACAAGAGATATACATGGGGCGTTTTTGCGGGCCTGGAAGAGATCTGTATTATCCTTGCAGGCAAGCCTGTGACGGTCCATGCTTTGGCCGAAGGCAGTGTATTCAATGCAGGCACCCCGGTAATGATCATAGAGGGGAATTATCTGGATTTCGGTGAGTTTGAAACCGCAGTGCTGGGGTGTCTGTGCCAGGCATCGGGTATCGCCACCAAGGCATCCCGCTGCAGGGTGGCCTGCACAGACAAG
>JAFGTK010000144.1 GCA_016934135.1 Deltaproteobacteria bacterium
CTGTTGCTTGATATTGTTGATGTTATTGATGTAAGTTTTTCAGATTCCTTCTCAGGCGATTTTACCGGCCTCGGCAGGGAATCTGTCGAGGGTATCATAAAGAACGATCTGGAGAGTATGGATCAGACTTCTGTAGCAGTTGATGAAATGATTCCTGATGAGGTCTTTGACATGAACTTTTCTTCAGGTTTTGATCCCGGATGTGAAGTCCCTCTGTTTCCAGATGTCATGTCGTTTATTACAGGATCTTCCTGGGATCTTGTTTTGATGGAGAATTTCAATATTGCGAGTGCCATCTCTCAGGAAAGCATCAATCTGCTCCTGGAGAATGTTTTCACTGAAGATCATCAGTGGAATGTAAATGAGCTGCTGGTGGATCTTCTCGGGGAGGATTTCGAAGGCTTCAGTTCTGACACCTCGGCAGATAAAAAGACTATAATGCGTTTAAGCGTTCCCCCTGTAATAGATCTGCGTGCTTCGCAGATGCGGATCTGCATCAACGATATGATTCTTCAGTACATGATCAAGGATATACCCCAATGGGAGGCATCTGTTGATATTGATATCATCGTTGAGCCCCGCGTTAATACAAACAGCATAGACATATATCTCACGCCTATCGAACAGAATTGTCATTTTCATATTATGAGAGACAATCCGGGGAACCTGGGGATCTTTGATCACTCGTCTTTGGTGAGCGATGTCTTTGAGGCTGTTCCGGATATGGTTGGAGGTTCTTCGGATGATCCTTCCATCACTATAGATATTGATCTCTTTTCACCTGCCATTGTGTTCAGCAAGACAGATTCTCCCTTGTCCATTTCTTCGGGCAATGGATATCTGTACCTGAACATGGATGTCTCAAACCTTGACCTTTCGCAGATGTCAGCCTGGGAGAAGAGGTGTGAATAAGTCTTCTCAAATGTAAAATTTGGATTAAAAATCATGGTTGACTTTATGATCACATGTGGTTACATTGCTAGTAATGATGTTTCATTATTAAATAATATGAAAAGTGCACAATTCCTTTTGTCATGAAATTTGGCAATAGATTTCCATTACGGTTTGCGGCCGCAAACCAATAAGGGAAGAAAGAAAGGTGCCAGGTTGCAGCGGGTTGTATAATGAAAGTTCATTATCAGAAATAGACACCGGACTTTCTTTATCGGATTCTTGTTGTGATTGCAGATGCAGATACGTTGAAACGATTCGTTGAAAGCATCAAGAGCTTTTTTAGCAAGGGGAGAATGTTGGTATGAAACGACTTATTCGTTTTTGCGTGCAGTATCCGTATCTGATAATAGCTGTTGTTGTCTGTACTACACTGTTTTTTCTCGCTCAGATTCCGGACATCAAGATCGATCCGCGGGTAGAGGTGGTTCTCAAGGAGAATAATCCGGTAGAAGAGGTGTGGAATGAGAACAAACAGGAATTTGAATCATATGCGGATATCATCATCGGGATGCTGCACGATGATATCTATCAATCGGATTCACTCCGAAAGATACAGGAGATATCCTCTGAGATAGAAAAGATCCAAGGTGTAAAGAAGGTCACCAGTATTCTCAATGTGAAAAATATTGAAGGCAGCGCCTCTGGTCTTGATGTTTCCCCAATGATCACAGACGGAGAGATTCCCCGAGGTGATGCCTGGCTCGAAGAGCTGAGGGAAAAGACCAATGCATGGGAGGTATACGAAGGTATCTATGTAACTAAAGATGGAAAAGGAACAGCGATATCTGTTGTTCTAAACAGTGATGTAGAAACCGATGATATCGTTCCAATTTACTATAACCTGAGAGATATTATGGAGAGATATGAAGGTCCTGAACAATTTTTCATCTCCGGGCCTACAATAGTGGAAGCCCTTCAGGGACATTACATGATAAAGGATCTGAAGATTCTGGTTCCGCTGGTAAATATTGTGCTGGTCTTTTTTCTCTTTCTGTTCTTTCGGAATATCAGGGGGGTTGTGCTCCCTCTGGTTTCTGTCGGAATCTCCTCAATATGGACTGTCGGCCTCATGCCTCTGCTCAACATACCTCTAACCATGGTAACGTCAGTTTTGCCTGTTGCCCTTATTGCTGTGGGTTCAGCCTATGGAATTCACTCTCTTGAAAATGTCTTCTCGGATGCTGCTGAAGGAAAAACAGGGAAGGAGGGAATCGTCAATGCACTAAGCAGAGTGAGTCTGCCGGTGATTATGGCGGGGGTTACAACGATCGCTGCGTTTATCTCTCTATGTACTTCAGCGATAGTTCCTTTGAAACAGTTTGGTGCGCTGTCCGGATTCGGTCTGTTTATCTCGGTGGGTATCTCACTAACCTTTTTGCCTGCTGTTCTGTCTATTCTTGACTCCAGAGGCTGGGAATACGTTCCTCATCACCATTCAAGCAAAGATATCATCGGGCCTGTTCTGAAATGGTTTACATTTGTAAGTCTGGAAAAGAGTTCCTTGATTATCCGCGGCAGCATAGTTGTTCTCTTCTTGTCGGTACTGCTCGGTCTTCTTGTAAAAAGTGATCTGAATCTCATTGAAGATTTCCGTAAAAGCAGCCCGATCAGAATTGCGGATCAGATTCTCAATGAGAAATTTGGAGGGACATCACTGTTCAATGTCGTTGTCAGTGGGGTGGACCCCGATGATATGAAAGATCCTGAGGTGCTTCGGGATATGGAACAGCTGCAGAACAGGCTCAAAGAACATGATGAAATAGGAAAAGCTGTTTCGGTTGTGGATTTTATCAAAAAAATGAACCAGGCCATGAATGAGGGTGATCCTGCATACTATGTTATCCCGGACTCCAAGGAACTTATTGCGCAATACCTTCTCCTTTTCTCCTTTTCCGGAGGGAGCGGTGAACTGGACAGTTTTGTGAATTTTGATTACCAGAGCGGCCAGATAATGCTTCAGATGAAATCCCAAAGCGGCTATCTTGCGCAGGATATTGTTGATAACGTTAATGATTTCAAACAATCCGAGCTTTCCGGTACTCAAATAAACAATATCTTCACTACCGGTCTTTCCATGCTTGCAAAGGAATTCAACCGGCTCGTGGTGCAGAGCCAGATCAGAAGTTTTTCCGCGTCGTTCATTCTTGTCATACTCATTGTCTCTATAACGTTCAAATCTTTCAAGCTGGGTGCTTACTCTGTGGTACCGCTTTTTGTGCCGATTGTGATGAACTTTGGAATAATGGGGTTGACCGGTATCAGGCTTAATGCGGCAACAGCGATCATTGCAAGTCTTGCCATTGGTATCGGTATTGATTATTCAATCCATTTCTTAAGCCGTTACCGGCATGAGATTGCCATAAGAAACGACAATGAAAGGGCAATCGAGATCTCTCTCAATACCTCGGGAAGGGCTATCCTTTATAATGCCCTGGCTGTCGCTGCAGGCTTTCTGGTTCTGGTCCCTTCAAGCTTCGTCATTATCAGTCAGCTTGGTATACTGGTGGCCCTGGTCATGATTACAACATCGGTGGCGTCGATTACCATACTGCCGGCGATGATAAAGGAGTTTCCGCCGAGACTGGTTAAGGCAAAAGTGCCTGAAACAGACAAAACAATGAATATCCATCTGGTTCCACAAAGAGTTCCTTCAGACTGTACAAACGTGGTAGGATGCAGGAACCGTATGGAGCAGAAAAAGAATGATAAGGAGGTTTTATCATGAAGGTTAGGCATTTGGGGATATCGCTTCTTTGTATATGTTTTTTTATCGGGAATATCATGATAGCGGCGCCTGGATTCAGTGCGGAAATGACCGCACAGGAGATTGTAAAGAAATCCGAGGATCTTCTTGATCAGGCCAAAGACAGCCAGACAGATATTCTCATGACCCTCGTCAATAAGAACGGGAAGACAAGGGAGAGGAACCTTGCCGCATATATTAAAAAGGGTGAGAATGACTCATCGAAGTCTTTGATGTTTTTCCTTTCTCCTGCAGATGTAAAGGGGACCAGTTTTCTGGTATGGAGCGAGCCTGACAAGGATGATCAGCAGTGGCTGTATCTGCCGGCTCTAAAGAGGATCCGCCAGATAAGCGCAAGCGGAAAAGGCGAGAGTTTCATGGGCACTGAGTTCACCTTTTTTGATATGGGAAGCCATGATACGGATGACTACACATATACCCTCCTGGCCGATGAGGATGTAAACAATGAACCCTGTTACACCATAGAGGCCATTCCCAAGGAAGTCGAGTTCTATAAAAGAATCGTTATCTGGATACGCAAAGGGAATTTCATTCCTGCCAAGGCCGATTTTTACGACACCAAAGGTGAATATCTCAAGCAGGGGATCTTTTCCGATGTGCAGAATATCCAGGGAATCAACACGCCGACCCATATTGAGATGCACAATAAACAGAATAATCGTTCCACCATGCTCGACCTGAGCAATATTCTTTATGATAAAGGCCTTAAAGACGATATATTCACTGAGAGATATATGAAAAGGGGCAAATAATCATTGAAGAAAGCAAGGGTACTTTCATTGCTTGTGTTATGCATAGGGCTTTGTCCCTTGTGGACAGGTGCATATGAGTATGAGAGTGAAAGCCTAACGTTATCTTTAAGCGGATATCTTGAAAGCGGCGCAAGGTATGCATTTGACAGTGATACACCTGATGAAGATCCATCCACTGAACTGGGGATCGATTTCAATGCCGATATAGGGTCAAAGGCATCCTTCAAGCTGTTTTTTCAGGTTCAGGGCGACGGCAAGGTAATCGATCCCGGCAATGGGATACTGTTCAATGAGTTCAATAAGATATACCAGGACAAGAATCCCTGTGTCGATATCGACGAGGCATATCTCGATCTTTTCACGGATTCTATGGATTTCAGGATAGGCATCCAGAAATTTGCATGGGGAAGGCTCGATGAGATCAACCCTACCGACAACCTCAATACAGAGGACTTCACCCAGGGTGGCACGAACGAGGAAAATGAAAGAAAGATCGGTGTTCCTGCAGTAAAGTCAACTGTCTATACGGATCTGGTAAACATCGAGCTTGCATGGATACCTCAGTATGTACCATACCGGCTTCCGACACGTGAAGAGAGATGGTTCCCGGGTGTGCTCAAGCCGCCCGAGGTTATTGCAACAGATACGGCAGCAGGTGATATTCCTGTCACGTCCTCTTATCAGGATATCGAAATGACCGGACGTTATCCGTCGCATTCGGAATATGGAATCAGGGTCTCTAAATATATTGCAGGCTGCGACATATCACTGAGCTATTACCGCGGATACAATGTAATGCCCATTACCAGCGGACCCACCGATCTCACCATCACATTGAAGGATCTTCTGGCGCTTGATTATTCCATCACAGCCGAGACCACTCTCGTGCCGGAGATCCATAAGATGAATGTTTACGGTTTCGATTTTACCACTACGGTCGGCTCCTTTACCGTAAGGGGTGAATATGCTTATTTCCAGAACAAATACTACAACAGAAAGCTGGATTCTGTCCTGAGCGAAGAACTGACCCAGGAAAAACAGGATAATATCATGGATGATTTTATGGAAACATATCTTGACTCAGACGGGGAGCAGTCAGTCCAGACGTTTCGCATTGATCCGGCGATCTCCCTTCAGAAAGATTCCATGAAGTATGGCGTCGGGATAGATTACATATATGGTGATACCAGTATCAGCGCTCAGGTAATCCAGGAATTTGTTCCAGGCTACGACGATGATAAACCCATTTATTTCATCAAAGACGGGTTCGATACATTGATAACTGTCTCGTTCAAGCAGTTTTTTCTCCAGAACACACTTGAGGCAAATCTTGATGGTGCTTACGACCTTGAATTCAAGGACTATATGATAAAGCCTTCTCTGAAATACAAGTTCACAGAGTCTCTGCAACTCACGCTCGGCGCAATCCTGCTGGATGGAAAGGAACAAGACTCTCTTGTCGGGCAATACCAGGACAATGACGAGATATATGCAAAACTAAGATGCTACTTCTGAAACAAGCCGGTGCACTACTCTCTTCAAGAGGCTTCTGCCGGATATTCCACCGGCAGAAGCCCTTTTTTAACCCACATTTTGAGGGTGGAGATAATAATACTGCGCCCCCTGTGCCTTATTATGTAGGAGCGCCTTCAGGCGCGACAATAGTCAAAAGCAGGTCTGGGAGCGGTCGCGGCTGAAGCCGCTCCTACAGGTGTAACACATATCAAAAGCAAAATATGGGTTCAACTAAGAGACAGCAGATAAGACCTAAGATTGGTTTTTGCCTGCTTCAATCCCAGCTTGTCCCGGATATTGTTCCTGTGAAATTCTA
>JAFGTK010000145.1 GCA_016934135.1 Deltaproteobacteria bacterium
CCGACAAGTACACCTGCTTAGGCCTCAATCCCCCGTATGCATCAATGCGGGGTATAAAAAGAGACGATGTCCTTCGGGCCAGGGACATTCTGGAAAAAGCGGGCATGCAGGTTACAATCGGAAGGATGATGTAGCCGTTATCGAAAAACACAAAATAAAAAATAAACACAAGAATTAGGAGGAAACATGGCTGATTTAACAACCACTTTTTGCGGATTACCGGTAAAGAATCCGGTCGGAATCACATCCTGTGACTTCGGCGGAACCGCCAAACTGATCGAGCGATTTGCACCGACAGGTATAGGCTGGATCATCGGCAAGACCGTGCACAAGATCGACGGCGTGCACAGATGGCCCAGACCGTTCTTCTATTCACTGCGCCACTTCGGCAACGACATGAAGGACGTATGGATCTGCTCACAGATGTTCCACAATATGCCCTATGAGCAGTGGCTCGACGAAGAGCTGCCCAAGTGCCTCAAGATCTGTGAAGACAATGACATTCTCTATATCGGTTCCGTCTCCGGTATTGGCCCCGATGCCGAAACCTGGGTGCCCTTTATCAAGGATCTGCAGGAGCGCGGCGTAAAGATCATCGAGCTCGACACCGGCGGCCCTCATGCAACATTTGGCGCAGTAGATGCTCACAAAGAATGCGGCGCACCGCTGGCAATGGACCCGGATACCGCCTATGCGGTAACCAAGGCCTGTGTCGATGCGGCCACCGTGCCGATCATCTTCAAGACCACCCCGCAGTGCGTAAACGCAGCTGCTCTGGCCGTGGCCATCAGCAAGGGCGGCGCGGCCATCAGCGGCAACAATGCATTCTACGGTGCCTGGATCGATCATGAGAAGGCAGAGTTCTACGGCGTACCCGGCTCAATGGGCGGACTCATCGGACGTCCCTGGCAGATTTTCTCACTGGCAAAGATTCTCGAGACCACCGCGACAGTTCCTGAAACACCGTTCCTCGGCGGCGGCGGAGTCTTCACGTACGACGACGTGGCCCGTCACCTCATGGCAGGCTGCGACCTGGTGGGTCTCTGTTCCTCCGTGTACTCACGCGGTATCGCTGTAATCCCGAAGATCCTCAAAGAGCTGAATGAGTTCTGCGACAGGAAGGGTTACAAGACTATCAAAGATATACCGGTTGTTACAGACCAGTTCATGTATCTGCGGGACTGGAAGCGCGAAGGTCCTTACATGCAGGAAGTTACCCCGGTTATTCCCGAATTCGACGACGAGAAGTGCAACCGCTGCGGCATCTGCGAAGGCCTGTGCCCTTACGGCGCAATCTCAATTGACAAGGAATCCGGTGATAAGCCGACATTTGACAGAGACATCTGCTACGGCTGCGGCTGGTGCGTAGGACACTGCCCGCAGTGGGCTGTCAAGATGGTCAAGGCCGACACCGGAGAAGAAATCTGGGATGGCAGAGGCACCATCGCTGACTGGGTATCAGACGAAGAGGGTTATTAATATCATCTCTGAGGACTCAGTAGGGTAGTACCTAAAGGGGGCATTATCAGGAATGGTAATGCCCCCTTTTAAGTCTTCAGATGCACCTGCATAAAGAAAGTAAGAGCTGACCGGAGGAGAGATGAACGAGAATTCACGGCGCAGGGCGGCATTGATAGCGAGTTGTGCAGCAATGTTCTGGATAGGGACCTTTGTCTTCGGACTTCCTGGGGTTATGGCGCCATACTGGCAGGAGACCTTCGGCGTCGGGCGCGGCGCGGTGAGCCAGATGCCGCTGTGGGTGATGCTGGCATTGGGTTTCTTCATGTATGTTTCCGGGAAATACCAGGAGATCTTCGGGCATGCCCGCATGGCCGCCATCGGTGCCGTGATCATGGGCTTGAGCACCATGATGCTCGGTCACTATCATTCCATAGGATGGGTGTATTTCTGGGCCTTCACCATGGGTGTTGCATCCACCTTCCTCTATATACCCTCGCTAACGGTCGTTCAGCGCTGGTATCCCCACCGCAGGGGTCTGGTAACCGGGCTCGTAAACCTGATATTCGGCCTGTCCGCTTCTCCCATGTCTCCGATTTTCAATAAGATGCTTTCTTCCATGGGACCGGTCACCATGACCACCATTGTCGGAACACTTGCGTTGATTACCGGTCTTGTGGTTGCCCCGTTCATGCGTGTTCCTGATGAGCAGGTTTCTCAGGCCGCTGGTCAGCCTTCTCAGCAGACAGCTCTGGGAAGATCGTTGACCGTGGCAGAGGCACTTAAGACCAGGAATTTCTGGCTCATGTGGTGCAGCTGGGCCTTGGCGGGAGGTGCCGGTTTCGCCATGGTGACGCTGTCCACCCTGTTCGGGCTCAAGATGGGGCTTTCCATGGAACAGGCGGTGTTCATTCTGGCAGCATATGGCCTGATGAACGGCTTGAGCAGGATTATCAGCGGCTACCTCTCGGATCATATCGGCCGCAAGGCTACCATGTGCACAGCGTTTTTTATTGGGGGGTGCGCATACATTCTCATGCCTCATCTCAGTGGCGTTATGCTGTGGGCTCTTATGGCTGCGTGTGTCGCCTTTGCGTTCGGCACGCTCTTTGCGGTTTCAGCTGCCATGGCCACCGACTGCTTCGGCATGAAGCACTTCGGGGTAATATTCGGGCTTATCTTTACGGCCTACGGCTTTTTCGCCGGGCCTCTGGGTCCCTGGCTCGGGGGAAGAATTCTCGATATGACCCAGGGAAACTTCACCATTGTATTCAGCTATCTCGGAGGATTTTACCTGATTGCAGGGGCCTTGATAACCTTTGTAAGAGCTCAGGATAAAGAAGGTGAAGAGGACGAGTATCCAGTAGGATCGTCGCTGGAAGAGGTGTATGTGCCTCTAGAGGATTAAGGCGGTCTGAGAGTTATGGTATAATCTTCCCCGGGAGGGAACAGGTAAAAAAAGGAGCTAACTATGTTTTCATCACCTGATGAGGTATTGGAAGAATTTGCGCAGGTAAAATTTATCGTGAACAGGTCGGTTGCCACGGCTGTCTTTATTGCGATAAAACTTCAGAGGCCGCTGCTCGTAGAGGGCCCTGCCGGTGTCGGCAAGACCGAGCTTGCGCGGGTATTGGCCCAAACCACCGGAAGCGATCTGATCAGGATGCAGTGTTACGAAGGCCTGGATGAGAGCAAGGCCCTGTATGAATGGAATTATCAGAAACAGTTGTTGAGGATATATACAGACAAGAGTCAGAACAAGAACTGGGAAGAGATCAAACACACGGTTTACAGTCAGGAGTTCCTTCTGGAGAGGCCGCTGTTAAAAGCACTCATGGCTCAGCAGAGGACTGTGCTGCTCATTGACGAGGTGGATAAAAGCGATGAAGAGTTTGAAAGCTTTCTGCTGGAGATACTCTCAGACTACCAGATCTCTATCCCGGAACTGTCAACCATCACCGCAGTGCATCCGCCCATGGTTGTACTTACCAGCAACAATTTCAGAGACTTCGGTGATGCGCTCAAAAGGCGGTGTATTCACCTCTATCTCGACTATCCCTCTTACGAACAGGAACTGGAGATCCTCAATCTCAAGGTGCCCGGCATCCAGCAGCGGCTCGCGGAAAAGATTGTTGCCTATATACAGGCAATCAGACAGCTCAAGCTTAAAAAAGCCCCAAGCATAGCCGAGACCCTGAACTGGGCACAGGCTCTGCTGGAACTTGGCGAGGAAGATATTGACAACGATGTAATCAAGGACACGGCAGGGGTGTTTTTAAAATACCGCGGAGATATCGAACAGGTTACCGCTCAGGATGCCGAGACACTCCTTAAGTGAGATTGACCGTGAAGCCCGTTGAGGAAAGAATCATTGAGTTCGCCCATACGCTGCGGAGATTCAATATCAATGTAACGCACTCCGGGATTGCGGATGCCCTGGAGGCCATAGCATTGGTAGGCCTGGACCGGGAAGATTTCTTCGATGCGCTCAAGGCAACCCTGGTGAAGGACCATGCGGACATGCCGGTTTTTGTAAGCCTGTTTAAGCTCTTTTTCGGGAAAAAACCCAAGGGGCCGCCCGAAGAGGACACCGGAAGCCCGTTCGAAGCACCGCCTGAAGGGAGCGATGACGGGAGGGAAGCCAGCAGAATCGAAGGCGGAAACAGCCCCGGGGTCCTGACCGAGCAACGGGCGAGATCCCGGAACCAGGGAGAACCCTATCTCTTATTGATAAAGGCGGTACGGGAAAATGATTACGACATGCTCCAGTATCTTGCGCATCAGGGGGTAAAAAATATCGGCAGGGTATATCCCCAGGACGTGAACAATGTACAGGCCCTGGTGAAAAAAGCCAAACGCTCCCTTGGATGGGAGAAGGCCTGCGATGAACTCTTCGGCATGCTGCTCAATTACCGGGCAAGTCCTTTTTAGGAGACCTCCCGTGACGCCGCTGGAAAAAAAGGTTGTTGAATTCGCCCGTCTGCTCAGGAGATTCAACATCAATACATCATATTCAGGCATTGCTGATGCGCTGGAGGCTATAACCTTTCTCGGTCCGGATCGCGAAGATTTTTTCAATGCACTCAAGGCAACCCTGATCAAGCAACGGGCAGACATACCGGTTTTTGTGAGCCTGTTTCGTATTTATTTCGGAGATAAGCCGCAGGGCCCGCCCAAAGAGGCGACGGGCGATCCTTTTGAAGGACCGCCCGATGGCAGCGATGACGGGAGAGAAACTGCCAGGGTAGAAGGAGGGAACAGCCCCGGGGTCGTAACCGAGCAGCTGACAAGATCACGGAATCAAGGGGAACCCTATCTTCTGTTGATAAAAGCGGTACGCGAAAATGATTACGATATGCTCCAGTATCTGGCCCATCAGGGGGTTCAGAATCTTGGCCTGGTATACCCTCAGGATGTAAACAATGCCCAGACCCTGGTGAAAAAGGCCAAGGAGACAATCGGATGGCAGAAGGCCATAGATGAATTGTTCGGCGGGATGTTTTCTGCCAGGTCATTTTTTTCAGAGGAATAACCTCGTAAGGATGTCGCAGCAAGGAGACAACGAGCATGAGCCATAAGGGGAAAAAATCGGAACCATTGTGTGAATTTGACAGGTATCCTGAATATTACAAGCGCCTGCACTATGTCGAAGATACCATGCTGAAACTCCTTGTCGAGCTGTTTAATGAAAACGGGCAGCAGAATGAAACTGATGAATTCCTCGACAGGGCAGATCCTCGTGAGATGGACCTGTACCATCTGAGCATCGATGATCTCCTCGATATCGAGGTCGAACAGATGAGGCAATGTATATCCAAACTGGCCCGGAAGATCTCCAGCAGGTATTCCCTGCGCTACAAGCGCGCCAAGCGGGGCAACATCGATCTGCGCAGGACAATTCAGCACTCGTTCTCCTCCAGCGGCGGGGTTCCAATGAAACTGCAGCATAAGAAGCGGATTATCTCCCGGCCCGAGATAATCCTGATCTGTGACGTCTCAGAATCCGTGGCAAATTTCAGCCAGTTCATGCTGCAGCTCGTATACACGATACAGAACCGATTCAACTTTGTACGATCCTTTTTCTTTGTGGATCTCATAGACGAGGTGACCTCCTATTTCCAGAGCAACGATGTTGAACAGGCCATTGCCAATGCACTGGACCATGGAAGATATTCCAGCGGTGTCTTCTCGGACTACGGAAGGGTGTTCGATATTTTTATCAATAAATATCTGCCGGGGATATCAAGACGAAGCACGGTCATCGTTCTGGGAGACGCGCGGAACAATCATTTTCCCACCTATGGAAAATCATTCGAGAAGATTGCCGGACACGTCAAGAAGGTATTCTGGCTCAACCCCCAGCCAAAAAATGAATGGTATTCGAAAGACAATATCATGGATGTGTACGAGCCGTATTGCGAACAGGTCTTTGAATGCAGAAATCTCAGACAGCTGGAAAAGGCAATGGAGGATGTTGCCTGACGATCAAGCAGTCCTGTCCCCGAGAGTTATAGTATCATGTTCTGCTCCTTATTGTTTGCCGGGCTCGGATATGAGTCCTGCCTGCCCAAAGGAACAGGCGCGAGAGAGGATAAGCAGGTACGCCTCTATTCGATCAGGTGCTTCTCCACTGCGTAGAAGGTGAGCTGGGCATTGTTCTTCATGTTCATCTTTTCCAGTATGCGTGCCCGATACGTGCTGATGGTTTTCACGCTCAGATTCAGTTCCTGGGCGACCTCTGTCACGGTCTTGCCTGCAGCGAGCATGAGCATTACCTGATACTCACGGTCGGACAAACGTTCGTGGGCGTGTTGGGGGGTGTGCTGATCTATTTCGGAAGCCAGGATCTCGGCAAGTGAAGCGCTGATATACTTGCCCCCGCTTAATACCTTGTGCATTGCATTTATGAGCTCGTTGGGAGCGCTCGCCTTGGTCAGATATCCTGCTGCCCCTGCTCTCAGGGCCCTTACCGCATACTGTTCTTCCGGATAGATGCTCAATACGAGGATGCCGATGTGCGGCTGAAGCTGTTTTATCTCGCTTATAATGTCCAGACCGGTCCGTTTAGGCATGGCAAGATCGAGCAGTACGAGATCGCATGGGTTTTTCATGAGAAACTCAAGCACCTCCACTCCGTTGCTCACCTCACCGATTATGTTGATATCAGGTTCATCAGCGATGATTTGCTTCAGCCCGGTTCTGACTATTGGATGATCATCTGCGATCAGTACCTTTGGCATTGCCGTTTCCTCCGGCAGATGAAGGGTTTTTTTCCTGTTCCCTGTCTCTGCAGTTGTATAGATATTTCCTTGCTACTCTACACAAATATACCGTGTCAGACAAATCATTTCTATAGGAAAACACACGTCAGAGAGCAAAATATCATACGATTTGAACCCATGGCAGGCATGGTTTCTTAACCGGGATGATAACCCGGCCAGGTCAGGATATAAAACAATACTTCCAGAGGCATAAACCCTTAATGTTATATGAGATAATGAGGTTCACGGCACGCTGTCAGGGAATCTCTTACAGGAAAATAAGACATAGTCCAATGTACCGGTGCATACCGCGATGGTATGAATAGTACGTAATCGGATATTATATCCTTGCGGCTGAAGGCTGTGGAGAGAAAAGGAGGGCCTGTCTTTTGAAGATTATGGTTAAGTCGTTTTTTCCAGTACTGAGAGGAGGCAGGCCCGTGGCGAAATCTCTTGAACTCCCCGAAGGGGCTATTGCCGGAGATGTTCTGAAGGAACTGGGAATCGGGGATGATGTTGAACTCATCATCCTGATCAACGAGCGGCCCTCCAATGAAAATGCCTCCCTGGCCGACGACGATGTGTTTACGATCATGCCCCCGGTATCCGCGGCATAGGCAGAGAATACCCCGGTCTGAAGCAGTACGTGATGAAGAAGGAAGATATCTTTGCCAGGAATATTGCCTGCTGGGGTGAAGAGCAGCAGAATTTTTTAGCCGGTAAATCCGTTTTTATCGCCGGAGTAGGGGCGCTCGGCTGCATTGTCGCAGAAATCCTTGTACGTTCCGGAATCGGCAGGCTGTACATAGCCGACAGAGGCATTATCGATCCTCCTGATCTGAACAGGCAGGCCCTGTACAACACCTCTGACATGGAAAAGGCGAAGGTGTCTGTTGCTTCGCAGAGACTGAGAGCCATGACCGGGCAGACCGAGATCA